>CAITLX010000272.1 GCA_903893335.1 uncultured delta proteobacterium
GTTCACGGACGAGCACGCGCACCACGTCGAGCAACTTCTCGAGCGCGACGCGCCGCTCCTTCCCGAGGGTCAGCAGCGCGTCGACGTCGGAGGGGTCGCACTCGAACGTGACGCGGATCATCGCGCCACCTCCCCGTAGACCGACGCGCGCGCAGGGGGCGGCGCCGTCAGCGGCTCCTGCCCGTCGTCGCAGCCGTCGTCCCCCGCCGGCAGGCAGGCGACGAGCGCGTCGTAGGCGCGGCGAGCCGCGATCAGGTCCGCAGCCTCGCCCGCGATGACGCGCATCGCCTCTCGCACGCGGGGCGCGGTCGGGTCGGTCTCGGTCGCCAGCACGAGGGCGGCTTCGCTCAGCCGCTCGGCCATGATGGCGATTCCGAAGAGGAGCGAGCGCAGCTCCCAGCGAAGCTGCGCGGGGGTGCGCGCCTCGTCATCGTGGTCGTGAATGCGCGAGAGCGCGTCGGTGTCGGACTGAGTGGCGTCGGCGGGATTGATGGGTTCGTGGCGCATGACATCGACCTCCAGCTGCGCGCCGGGATGGGCGCGTAGCTACGTGTGGAACCCCGAGCTCGCCGATGCAGAGGTGCGCGCGGCGCTTCGGGGTCTTCTATGGGTTAAGACGCCCGAGCCCGAGAAGTCAGTCACCACAATCGAAGAAATCGACACGCGCCGCGACGCCGTAAGTTGGCGTAGCTACGGAGCATTCGGGCGGGAGGGGCGCGCCGGGCGGCGGCGACCGCGGACGCCCCTCAGTCGCGCTTGCGCGGCGCGCGACGCTTGGCAGCAGGCCGCGCCTTCGCGTCGAGCCCGAGCGTCGCCCGCAGCTCGCCGAAGTCGTAGCGCTCGTTCGGGGGGACGTTCGCCTCGTGGTTTTCCATCTCCTTCAGCAGCAGCTCGAGCTCGGCACGCGAGCGACGATCCTTCATCGCTTCGCGAGGCGTGAGCCCGTCGAGCGCCGGGATCGGGCTGTCGGCCCAGCCCGCGTAGTGCGCGCGCTTCATCTCCATGAGCATGGCGATCGCCTCGGGAGGCGGGGCCTCCCTCGGCGCGGGCTCGCCCGAGTCGTCGCTCACGCCCGCGCTCGGGTCCTCGTGCTCGCGCGCGCGGTGGCGCACCAGCTCGCCGCACGCTGCCTCCACGACGCCGCGAGCTGCGTCTGCCCTCCGCACCGAGTTGGTCTCGAGCACGAGCTTGCTGCCCGACAAGCGCACGTGCGCCACGGTGGTGTGCTCCCACGACTCGTGCATCGCATTGCCGGGCTTGCACAGCGCGAACGACCGCTCCTGCTCGCCCTCGTCCGTCGTCTCCTCCGCGCCTTGCAGCGCGGCGACCCGCCGCGCGACCTCCGCGCTCGCGCCCTTGGCCACGACGAAGTGGTCGCGGGTCAAGAGCAGCGGGTCCCCGTCGGTGTTCTGCAGCGTCGGGAGCGGCCGCCGGTCGAGCATCTCGACGGCCACGCCCCACGCGTAGAGCAGGATCGCCGCCAGCTCCTCGTCGAGCATGCGAGCGGGCGCGATGAGCTTCGTGCGCACGCGCGTCACCTTGCGCGCGCTCTCGGCGACACCCATCGCCGCGCGCGGAGGGAGCGAGCGCGGGTGCATTCCACAGAAGACCGCCACGTCGTCGTGCACGACGACTCGGCCCAGGACGGTGTCGCGAGCGCGCAGGCTCTGCGAGGCGCGCCGTTCGATGACGTCGTGAACGACACCCGAGAGCAGGTCGCGCACCCGCATGCCCTCACCAGGGGTCACCGTCTCGCACTCCCACGCCGACATCCACGCGCGCGCTTGCGCCTCGAGCCAGCTGCGTTCGACCGGCGAGAGGCGCGCGCTCCTCGCCACCCGGTAGCGCTCGGCCGCCGTGACGCCATCGAGCGCGTAGACGTATACGCTCCACGGCACGAAGAACGGCAGCAGGCTCGGATCCGCCCCGAGCCCCTCGAACGCCTCGGCGGGGCACCACTCGCCTCCCAGTTGCCCGAGCGCGAAGCGCAGGATGTCGCCGACGAGGCGCTCGTCCATCGCGTGCAGGCTCGCTGCCTCACGCATCGGGCCAGCGACCCGAGACTCCTCGAGCGCGTGGCACTTCTTGTACTTCTTGCCGCTGCCGCACGGGCAGGGGTCGTTCACGCCGATCTTCGCCACGTCCCGCTCACCTCCGACCACCCGACGCTTCGACCCGCCCGATGGATGCGTCAAGCGGGTCGGGGCGCGCACGACGCGCCCCTCGGCGGTCCCGCGCTCGCCCCCCGCTCCCTGCCCCGTCGATTCCCTGTCCGATCTCGGCCGCCTCGCGCGTCTAGGGGTCATGCCTCCCGCACGCCCTGATGGCCCCGTTTCGCTCCGCGCCGAGGTCAGTGACCTGTTCACGGAGATCGAGCATCGGCTGCGCCACAACGGCGCGCCCGACGGCGTTCCGACGGGCTTTCGCAGGGTGGACGAGGCCCTGCGTGGCCTTCGCCCGGGGCACCTCACCGTCCTCGCGGGCGAGCGCGGCGTGGGAAAGACCGCGCTGGCGAACACCCTGGTGATCGGCGCCGCGTCGGCGCCGGCCCAGGGCGAGCAGGGCGCGGAGACGGAGCGGGTCGCGCCAGCGAAGGCGCACGGGGTGCTCCTCGCGTCGCTCGCGACGAAGCGTGCGGCGGTCACGGCGCGACTGTTGCTGTGCGGCACAGCCGTCCCGCGCAAACGCTTCCACGCGGTACACCTGCACGCGTCCGACTGGATGGCCCTCACGCGCTCGGCGAACGAACGCGCAGCCGCGGCCATCTGGTTGCACGACCCGAGCGACGTCTCGCTCTCGGCGCTGCGCGAAGCCGTGCGAGCAGCCGCAGCTGCAGCCGCCGAGGGCCCGACAGCCGTCGCGCTCGTCGTCATCGACGACGCCGACCTGCTCGCGGCTCCCGACCCGAGCGCACCTCGCGCCGAGCAGGTCGATGCCGTCGGCCGCGAGCTGAAGCGCCTGGCGCTCGAGCTCGATGTGGCCGTCCTGGCCGTGACCCAGCCCGACCCCGGGGCGCGCCTCGACGACCCGGCGACCCTCGCGAGCCCTGCCGCTCTCGCTGCGGCGATCGGCCTCGCGCGCCACGCAGACGCCGTGCTGGTGCTGCGCCCACGCGCACAGCCCGCCCCGGCTGGCGCGAGCGACGACCCGCTCGAGCCCGACACCCCCGCGCGCCACCGCGCGCTCGACCTGGTCGTCCAAGGCGGCTGGCACGGCTCTCCTTGCGTCGTCCGCCTGTTCCACGATCTCCGCCTCGACAGCGTGCGCGAGTCGCACCTCGAGCGGCGACGGGCGAGGTCGTCCGGGTAACTGTCAGATAACTCACTGTCGGCGTCTCGCGCTGAATCCGGGGCACGAGCCGCGCGATCGCGAGTGGTGATCGAGCCGCAGGCTGCTCCATTGGGCCTCGGCACGCGCTGGGCGCGCTGCGCTCGCAGCGTCCGCGTGCCGTGGGACGCGGTCTGGCGATCAATGTCAGTCCGCGCGCACGGAAGCGACACTGCGCACTTGCGCGCCCATCTAGTGACCTTAGGTTGTGACCATCAGCCATACGGATGGCACTGACGCCGGTGCATAGGCACCGCGGTTAGCGCCGCCCTCCTCGACGGGCTGGCCCCGTCGCGGAGCCACACGACCACCCGAGGCGACGCGCGCTCGCGCGCTGCCGTCGCCCCGGGAGCCAACAGGACTCGTCTCGCCCTCCCCACGTGCCGGCGCTGGTGCCCGCATGCGACCGGCCGAGACGCGCCTCACTATCGACCAGGACTCGGTATGCGCACGAAGCCCGACCACGACGACCTCCGCAGCAGGCACCTGCCGCGCAACGCGGGCACCCCGGAGGAGGCCGCTGCGCATTGGCGTGCCGTCCACTCGCGCGGCGACGAGAATCTGAAGCTGGCCACCAACCAGCTAGCCACTGTACTGCTGGCAGTCGCGATTCCCAAGGTGCGGCGCACGCTGCTGTACTACCTGCGCGACGACGCCAACTCGGTTGCGGGCCTGGCCGTGATGAGGGTCATCCGCATCATCGCGTCGTACAGGGCCCAACCTGGCCGCGAGAGCGCGCTCATGCGCCGCGCAGCCCGGACGGTGGCGATCGATCACAACCGCAAATATGGCGGGGGCGGCTCGAATCCTGGCAAGCAGGACGGGCGTACGGACCACGAAGCCGTCTCCGCCGAATGCCCGGCCGACGAGGCGATCGCACGCCGCGAGCTGAGAGCGGACATCCGAAAGCTGCTGGGCCCCGACGGGCCGCTCCCCGCGCAGTACCGCGCGGTGCTGGTTCGCCACTACCTCGACGGCGTGCCGGTGGCGCAATTCGTCGCTGAGGAGGTCGGTCGGCGCGAAGCGCGCCACGGACGTCGCCTCGACCGCGAGGAGCAGCAGCAGGCGCGCAACGTTGTCGACCGGACGCTCAGCCGGGCACGCGCCGCGCTGCGCGAGCAGTGCGCGCGGCGCAAGCTGTCTCCCGACGGGTGATTGCTTGGTCCCGGGGGGGGGACCGACGGGATGGACGATTACGGGATGGCGGGTGGCGGCGCTCGGTCAGTCCGTCCCGAGGCAGCAGGTGCGTCGGCTCGGCGGCTGGAATCGGCGGCGGCTGCGCGGAGCGCAGACGCACGCATGGAGCCGAACCGGCGCGCTGCGCCACGGGCCGCAGTCGCCCGCGGCGATGAGCTTGCGCACGTGCGTCGCGACGTCGTCCGCGCCGCAGCGATCGAGGTCGCGGGCGAGCGTCTTCTCCGCGCTCTCGAACTGACCGCGCACGCGACGCAGGTCGGCCAGAAGCAACACGCTCGCGTCGTCGTTCCCGGTGAGCAGGACGTCGAGGCGCGCGAGGTTCGCGTCGTCGTCGCGGGTTCGCGCTACCCGTCGCTTGGAGTCGACGGCGTCGCGCTGACGCGCATCGAGCGAACCCCAGAGCGCCAGCCTCGCCGCAAGCTCCCGGCCGCTGCCGGCGCGCGGATGCGTCGCGTACTCTCGCAGGAGCGCGTCGGGCGGCGTCGAGAGGCCGGACGGTGCCACTGCCGCCGTACGAACCGCGTCGGGGAGCAGCCAACTGTCCAAGAGGAGCCGCCCAGATCGTGACGGACGGACGTCCCACGGGCCCGGGTCGGGCACCTCCCACATCGGCACCTCGCGGCCACCGGCGTCGTGGACGGAGAAGACCGAGCGGCAGGCGTCGCAGCGCACGATCGCTTCGACCTCGGCGCCACCCACCCGCACGACGAGGTGCCGGATCGCCGTCTCGGCCCACCACCCCGCGGTGACCCCGCACAGGCCGACCGGCATCGTGCAGGCGCGAAGGGCGACGCGGCAGCCGAGGCAGACGAGCGTGTTCATCGTGGTAGGCATGGGGGCAATCTCCAAAGGGGGGAGCGCCCGCGACGGTGGGGCCTCTCCCCACATGACGCCTCGAGCGGGGAGGATCGGACGGGCGGACCCGAGGCGTCCACCGCGCCCCCCCAAACGGCAACCGTCATGCGCGCCGCAGACGAGCTTCGACGCGATTGAAGGCGTGTGTCAGGTCGGCGCGACGCGCGGCGTCTCCGTACACACCGCGACGCTCGACTCCACCACCGACCACACCGAGAGGGGCCCCTCAATGCCATCTTCCGATGTCCGCGCTCCGCCAACCTCGCTTCTTACCCGCACGACGACCATCGACTCGCTCGACACGTTACGCACCGACGCCAACGCCTGGGCGCTCGACCCAGCCCACCTCGACGACACGCTCGGCGACCTCGCCCCGCTCGCTGCGTGCCCTGAGCTCGATACGCTGCTCCTCTTCAACTGCCGCTCGGTGGTCGACCTGACGCCGCTCGCCGCTCTCGGGGCGCTGCACACCTTGCGGCTCGACAACTGCTCGGGCGTCGCTGACCTCTCGCCGCTGGGCGGCCTCCAGCAACTGCGCGAGGTCGGCCTGCACCGCTGCACCGCGGTCGACCCAGCCTCCGAGGCCCTCGAGGAGCTGCTCACGCGGCCCGGGCTCGTCGTGAGCAGGTGATGGGCGGAGGCTGACCGATTGCGCCGCCTGCTTTACGTCGCTCCCGCCTCGACGCCATCTCGCACGAGGTCTTTCGCCTTGGCCCACGCCGCCATCGCCCAGCCGGTGTCGATCCAGCGCGTCGAGGCCTTCGGGGTGCCCTCGAGGTAGCGCAGGCGGTTGACGCGCTCCTCGTCGAGCAGGCCCCCCTTCGCCTCGACGTCGACGTCCGCGACGATCACCCACGCGAGGTCGGTGACCGACACGGTCCGCTCGTGGAAGCCCCCCTCGCCGCCATCGACGCGCATGCCACCTCGCTGCGCGGTGCCGAGGATGCGCGCCCGGGTGCCGCCACTGCGCTCGATCCAGCGCTCGGCCTCGGGGAGCGCGAGCACCGCAGCGGCTGCCTGCTGGGCTCGTGCGAGCGCCCCCTCGGGTAGCGGCCGCGAGACCTCGCGCCCTTCGCCCCACGCGCGCCAGGTCGCAAAGTCGACGTCCGGAAGCGACCAGAGCCCCGCGTCCTCGGTCTGGCGTGCCACGCCGAGGTAACGCCACGCCCCGTCGTCACGTCGCGCGAGCACGAAGGCCGTTTCCGAGGGGCGAGGCGTACCGAGGTGCCGCAGCCGGTTCGTCGCGACGAGGACGCCCTTGGCATCCACGAACACGAACAGGTGCCCGTCATGGCGACCGCTTCGGGTGGGCAGCTCGTCGAGGCCGAAAGCCGCGGCGAGCGCCGCGTCCTCGAGCGTCGCGCCGATCGGCGGCGCCAGCTGCTCGGGGGTGAAGCTCGCCTGGAGGCGCGCGATCGCCACCGAGTCGGGGCGGACGTCGATGGTCGGGCCGTCGGGGTTGTCCGACGCCAGGATCCAGCGGTCGCCTTGCCGCTTCAGTCGCTTGAGCTGGTACTGGCTCCCGACCGCGCTCCCGGGCGTCTCGATGAGCACGACGCGCCCTTCGAGCGAGGGGGTCGCCGCGCCGCGCGCGAGGCTGAGGACGGCCCAGTCGCCGTCGTGCAGCGGCGCCAGCCCGCCGTCCATCGAGGTGCCCGCCACCCGCACCGCGAACAGGCTCGGATCGGGCGAGCCGAGCGGGAGCGACACGCGCTCTGCGTCGCCGACGACCACGCTCTCGACCGCGTGCCCGGCAGCCGCGCGGAGATCGGGGTAGACGACGACGCCCTGGCGAGGCGCGAGCTCGGCCACCGTCGCCTGCACGGGCTCGACCCACAGCCCGTCGGGGCTCGCGTGGAACCGCACCTCGAATGCCGTGCCCGGCTTGCCTACGCTCGGCCCGAACCACTTGCGCAGCAGGTCGGGCAGCTGGTTGCGCGCCGCGCCTGGCGGCCGGGCGACATTGCAATACTCCTTCATCATCCGGAACTGCCACACGGAACCGTCTGGCAGCCGGACGTCCGTCTCTCCCTCCGGCAGCGTCGAGGTGGCGCGGCTCGGCAGCTTGAGGATCGGGTCACGCTGGTTCGAGATCACCTTGCAGACGAAGCCCTCGGCCGATGCGACCGACTGGCGCTTGCGGGCGCGGTACTGCGCAAGGCGGTAATCGACCAGCTCGCGCACGAGCCGGCCGAGCGTCTCCTCA
>CAITLX010000273.1 GCA_903893335.1 uncultured delta proteobacterium
CGACGCCGCCGGCGCGCTCGCCAGCGCGACCGCGAGCGACAGCGCGAGCACGAGCGTCTCGGCGCGAGCGCGGGCGGCGACCGCGTCGAGCGCCGGGGCGCCGAGCGCCCACCACGCGAGCGACGCGGCGACGACCAGCAGACCCGCGCCCACCCACGCCTTCGCGCCCTTCGCCCGCGCGGGGGGCGCGTAGTCGGCCTCGCACCGTCGGCAGACCTCGGCCGAGCCGAGCGTGTGCTTCGTACAAAGCGCACCGCCGCAGCGGGGGCACGCCTCGCCGAAGCCGGCCGCGTCGCACACCACGCACTGGAGCGTCGACTCGGCGACGAACTCCGGGGCCTCGACGACGTGGCACGGCCGCACGAACGACTCCTCGAGGACCTCCTCGTCGGCCGCCGTCGCCTCGGGCTCGGGCGGAGCGCCCGACACCTGACGCCGCGCCTCCTCCGCCGTGCGACGCAGGAACGACCAGCGCCCACGCAGCGACGAGGCCGTGATGCCGAGGTAGACCGCGGCGCCGTCGCTGGCGAGCTCCGCGAGCCGCCCGGGCACCGGCTCGGGCTCCTCGAGGAGCGGGGTCGAGAGGCGGTCGGCGAGGGCGAGCACGGCCGCCATCGCGGGCACCTGCCCCTCGAGCGCGAACGCCTGCCCGAGGTCGTGGTGGCAAGCGACGATCCGCGGGATCGGCTCGGGGATGCGCCAGACGCCGAGCACGTGGGCGCCGAGCTGCGCGTGGTCGAACCCGAACGCGCCGCGCTCGCGCTCGTCGAGCGGCGCTCCGGTCGAGAAGTGCTCGAGGACCATGCCGTCGTAGCCCGGCTCGTCGGCCTCGAGCATCGTCAGCACGCCGATGTCGTGCAGCAGCCCCGCCGTGTAGAGCTCGTCGCTCGGCAGGCCGAGCCGCACCGCGAAGCTGCGCGCGATCGCCGCGACGACCGCGCCGTGCTCGAGCAGCTCGAGCGCCGCGGGCGATGCCTGGTCGAAGCGGTCCATCAGCGCGGCGCACCCGGCCGCGGCCTTCACGCGCTTGGGCCCGAGCAGCGTGACCGCGTGGCGCACCGATTTGCAGGGCAGCCGCACGCCGGACCCGGCGGCGTTGGCGACGCGCAGCACGCGCGCGGCCAGCGCCGAGTCGGCCTCGACCGCGGCCACGAGCTCCGCGCCGCCGGTCGGAGCCGCGTCGTCGACCTCGAGCACCCGCAGCACCCCGGGGGCGAACGCCCTCGCGCCGTGCACCTTCGCGGTGACCGACTCGACGCTCGCGGCCGCGCGGGCGCGCTCCTCGCGGAGCTCCTCCTCGCTGCGACCGAAGAACTCGGACTCGAAGTTTGCTTGCATGGCCATGGCGCCACCGCTGAACGGCGGTTCGCGGCGACGCTTGAGCCGCCGGGGCTCGGAGGGGCTCAGCCGCCGAACAGCCAGGTGCCGACGGCGACGGCTCGCCACGGGATGGCGTTCTCGTCCTCGGTCGTGCCCGTGCACGTGCGCACGCCGTCGGACGTCTCGCACTTCTGCTTCGAGGCCTGCACGTACGCGAGCAGCTGCCCGCCGACGCGCACGCTCGGGAGCACGATCCACTCGACGCCGAGCGCGACCGGCCACGCGGTGCCCGTGACCTCGACCTTGTAGTCGTGCTGCGCGTTCGAGGCCGTCGCCTGGATGGACGAGAACCCGACGCCAGCCTGGAGGTAGGCGTCGACCGGACCATCGCCGAACCAGTACCAGCGCAGGTGCGGCGCGAGCAGCACGCCGCTGAAGGTCACCTCGCTCGCGGGGTTGTCGAGCTTGCCCTTCCACGCGTCGCGCACGTGGTAGCCCCACAGCGCGAGGTCGCCGCCGACCGAGAAGTGCGGCGCGAAGCGCCAGCCGCCGCCGACGCCGAGCGTGAAGCCGCCGTCGACGGGGCAGTCGGCGATCGGCTTCTTGTCGTCACACAGCGCGCTGCCGGGCCCGAGCGCGAGGAACAGCTCGCCGGGGCGGCGCGCGGGCTCAGGCTCGGCGGCGCGCGCGCCCGCCGCGTGCGCGACGATCGCGAGGGCGATCGAGGCAGCCGCGACGCGCATCACGCGGCCTACACTACGCCGGGGGACGCCCCGGCAGCCACCGTCGCGAGGCTCGCCGCTCCGACGCGCGCGACGTAGTCGCGGAACGACTCCCCCTCGGCGCGATCGTCGAGGTAGCGCGCGGCGATCGCGGCCACGACCTGCGGCGCCTCTTGCTCGGGGAAGCGCCCGGCGATGCGCGCGCCGACGCGCGCGTCCTCTCCGCAGCCGCCGCCGAGGCGCAGGCTGTAGTGGGCCCGCTCGACGCCGTCCTTGCCCGTGACCATGAGCCCCGTCATGCCGATGTCCGCGACGTGGTGCTGGCCGCACGAGTTGGGGCAGCCCGAGATCTTGATCTCGAACCGGCCGAGGCGCGACACGACGTCGTCGGCCTCCTGCCGCGTCGGCGCGAGGTGCGCGCGGATGCGCTCGGAGACGCCCATGCTCTTGGTGATGGCGATCGAGCAGTAGTCGGCGCCCGGGCACGACACGACGTCGGTCACGTGCAGCGCGTCGGCCTCGCCGAGCCCGATGGCGACCAGCTCGCGGTAGAGCGCGAGCAGGCGCATCGACGGCACCCAGCGCAGCAGCAGGTTCTGCTGGTTGGTCGCGCGCACCGCGCCGTTGGCGTACCCGCGCGAGATGCGCGCGATCTCGCGCAGCTGCTCGCTCGACGCGTCGCCGAGCGGCAGCTTGATCGTCGCGACGTGGTAGCCCGGCTGCGACTGCGGCCGCGTGTTGGTGCGCTTCCACCGCGCGAACGAGCCGTCTCCGAGCGGGTCGCCCGGCTCGGGAGGCGGCGGCGGCGGCTCGCTCGAGCCGGCGGCGAGGGCGTCGAAGCTCGTGCGCAGCGCCTCGCCCTCTTCGGCGAGCACCCGCTCCAGCTCGGCGTCGAAGCGGCGCAGCAGCTCGGCCTCGCCGACGGCGCGCAGCAGGAACTTGAGGCGGTTCTTCTTGCGGTTCTTGCGCTCGCCGTCGCGGTGGTAGACGCGCACCACGGCCTCGCAGAGCGCGAGCACGTCGCGCTCGGGCACGAACGCCCGCCAGAGGTGCGCGACCTCGGGGGTCGAGCCGAGCCCACCCGCGACGTAGGCGGTGAACCCGCGCCCCTCGGGCGTCACGCGCGCGAAGAGCCCGACGTCGTTGATCATCACCTGCGCCTCGTCGGCGGCGCTGCCCGAGAAGGCGACCTTGAACTTTCGCGGCAGCTTGCGGTTGAGCGGGTGAAACAGGAAGTGCTCGGTGACGGCGTGCGCGTGCGGCGTGGTGTCGAACGCCTCGTCGGCGAGCACGCCGCCGTACGGCGACGCGGTGACGTTGCGCACGGTGTCGGCGCAGGCCCCGACGGTCGTGACGCCGGCGCGCGCGAGCGCGGTCATCAGCTCGGCCGACTCCTCGAGCTCGACGTGGTGGATCTGGACGTCCTGGCGGACGGTCACGTGCGCGAGCCCCTTGCCCCAGCGCGCGGTCACCTCGGCGATGGCGTCGAGCTGCTCGGCGCTCATGAGCCCGCCGGGCACCTTGATGCGCTGCATGTGCTTGACGTGCGGCAGCTGCGCGTAGAGCCCCATCGCGAGGCGCAGGGGGCGAAACTGCTCTGCGGTCACCTCGCCGGCCCGGTAGCGCCGGACGTTGTCGGCGTGGGCTGCGATGGTTTCGTCGTGCAAGCGGGCGCGGTCGGCGTGCGACAAGGGTCCTCCTGGGAGATGCCTCGAACGTTATTGACCCAATTTCCGACGCGTCAAGTCAACAATCGACCGGCCGGCATGGGGTCGCGTCCCCCGGAGGCCCGTGGTAGCGGCTCGCCCCATCATGCGCGCCACCCGAGCCCTCATCCCGACGCTGAAGGAAGCCCCCGCCGACGCGGTCAACGCGAGCCACGCCCTGCTGCTGCGCGGCGGCTACGTGCGGAGGGTCGGCGCCGGCATCTACGAGTACCTCCCGCTCGGGCTGCGGGTGCTGCGTCGCGTCGAGCGCGTCGTGCGCGAGGAGATGGACCGCTCGGGCGCGCTCGAGGTCCTGCTCCCTGCCCTGCTGCCCGCCGACTACTTCAAGGAGACCGGCCGGTGGGACGTGTACGGCGACGTGCTCTTCCGCCTGCGCGACCGCAAGGGGAGCGACTACCACCTCGGGCCCACCCACGAGGAGATCATCACCGATCTGGTGCGGCGCGAGATCCGCAGCTACCGCGACCTGCCGAAGAACCTCTACCAGGTGCAGGTGAAGTTCCGCGACGAGCCGCGCCCGCGCGGCGGGCTGCTGCGCTGCCGCGAGTTCTTGATGAAGGACGCCTACTCGTTCGACCGCGACGAGGCGGGCGCGCAGGCGAGCTACGACACGATGCGCGCGGCGTACCGGCGCATCTTCGACCGCCTCGGGCTGACCTACCGCATCGTCGCTGCCGACTCGGGCACGATCGGCGGCTCGACGAGCGCGGAGTTCCAGGTGCTCGCCGACAGCGGCGAGGACGCCATCGTCGCGTGCAGCGCCTGCGAATACGCGGCCAACGTCGAGGCGGCCACCGTGCAGCCGTCGGCCCCGGTCGCCACCGACGCCCCCGCGCCGACGCTCGCGAAGGTGCACACGCCGGGGCACGGCGCCATCGCCGACGTCGCGACGTTCCTCGGGGTCGCGGCGTCGCAGATGCTCAAGTCGCTCGTCTACTCGGCCAAGGACGGCCCCTCGGCGGGCCAGACGGTGCTCGCCGTCGTACGCGGCGACCACGAGGTCAACGAGGTCAAGCTCGCGCGCGCCGTCGGCGCGAGCGAGGTGTTCCTCGCCACCGACGCCGAGGTCGAGCGCGCGACCGGCTCCAAGGTCGGCTTCGCGGGCCCGGTCGGCTTCGGCGGCACGGTGTTCGTCGATCCCGAGGCGGCAGCCGTCGCGTCGGGCGTCACGGGCGCCAACGAGGCCGACCACCACCTGACCGGCGTCGTGCACGGGCGCGACTACACGGGCACGCTCGTCGATCTGCGCCTCGCAGCCGCGGGCGACCCCTGCCCGACCTGCGGCGCGAAGCTCGCCTCGTACCGCGGCATCGAGGGGGGCCACATCTTCATCCTCGGCACGCACTACAGCGCGAAGATGGGCGCGCGCTTCCTCGACGACGACGGCCAGGAGAAGCCGCTCGTCATGGGCTGCTACGGCATCGGCGTCTCGCGCCTCGTCGCCGCCGCCATCGAGCAGAACCACGACGCCGACGGCATCCTCTGGCCGATGGCGATCGCGCCCTACCACGTGCACGTCGTGAGCATCGGCGCCGACGCCGCGGTGACGACCGCGACCGAGACGCTCGTCGCCGAGCTCGAGGCGCGCGGCATCGACGTGCTGTGGGACGACCGCGAGGAGCGACCGGGCGTGAAGTTCAAGGACGCCGACCTCATCGGCATCCCGCTGCGCGTGACGCTGGGCGCCAAGGCGCTCGCGTCGGGCAACGTCGAGGTCAAGCCGCGCACCGAGCGCGACCCGAAGAAGGCCGAGCTCGTGCCGCTCGCTGGCGCAGCCGACGCCATCGCCGCGCGCGTCCGGGCCTCGCTCGGCTGAGCCTACGGGGAGGCGGCTCGCGCGCTCAGAGCGCGAGCTGCCACGCTCGGCCGA
>CAITLX010000274.1 GCA_903893335.1 uncultured delta proteobacterium
AGGCGCCGGTCCCCTGCTGCGCGAGCTGCTGCTCGCCGCGACGCCCGAGCGGCGCGCCGAGCCGCTCGCGCTCGGCGGCAGCGGGACGACGTCGGCGACGATCTGCCCGCTCTCCGGCCTCCGCGCCGGCCCCGCTTGCCCCCACGCGCACGGCGAGGCGTTCGCCGACGGGCGCGCTCCGGCGGGCACCTGCACGATGCACGCGCTCGTGCGCGTCGATCGCGCCAACGGCCTGCTCGCCGGTCCCCGTTGCCGCGACGCCGACGTCGAGGCGCGCGTCGTCGAGGTCTACCCCGCGGCGTGGGACGGCTGGGCCCGCGCCGCCGGTCGGCCCCGCGCCCCCGAGGCCTCGTCGCCTCGCTGCCCCGCGCCACAGGGAGCCGCGCCGACGGCGCCGCGCGTGACGTTTCCGCCTCGCGGGTCGTCGTTCGCGCTCGACCCGGCGCTCGGCTCGGGCCAGACGCTCGCGCTGCGCGCCGAGACGCCGGCCGGCACGCGCACGGTCCGATTCGTCGTCGACGGGGCCGCGTCACCCCCCGTCACCGCTCCGTTCGTCTGGCCGTGGCCGCTCTGCGCGGGCGCACACCAGGCCTCGGTCGAGGCCGACGGCGTCCGCAGCGACGTCGTCGCGTTCGCCGTGGAGTGACCGCTCAGAAGGGCTGACGCGCGTTGACGCGCGGGCGGTGCAGCGCGCGGTTGTACACCGAGCCGGCGTCGGCCTCGATCTGGTCCTGCACGTAGCCGCGCACGGCGGCGGGGCGGGCGACGGTCTTCATCACGATCTTGCCGCCGCGCTGATCCTCGAGGGAGATCGTGCCGAAGTCGAGCAGCTTGCCCCACGGGTTCTGCTCGACGGTGATGCGCGTGATGTCGACGATGCGCATCGCCACCGGTCGGCCAGGGCTCGCGTCGATCACGCGACGCGTCGTGACCCGGTACTCGACGCCGCGCGTCGTCCACCACCTGCGCGCAAGCTCGACGAGCGCGAGCGTCAGGGCCACGAGGAAGGCGACCCACGCCGCCACGAGGGCGAGCGTAGCCGCGAGCGCGAGGCCGAGACACGCTCCCAGGAACCTCGCCCAGTGCGCTCGCGTGCGGCAGACGAACTGCTCGCCGTGCAGGAGATCGGTCACCTCGCCCATGTCGGCTCTGCCATCGTCGTTCGCCGCGCACCACAACGCGCATTAGGCGCTTGCGTCAAGTCGATTGCGCGCTGCGTCGTAGACCTCCCCCGCGCCCCCGTGACCCAAAGCGGGGCGTCGCCGAACGTCGTGGCCCCCAGCTTGCGCCTTTCCTAGTATCCTTCGCCCGTCTCTCCTTTCCCCACTCCGCGGAGCCGCCCCCGTGCACCGACCTTCCCCCCGCCCCTCGCCCTGGGCCGCCGCCGTCGTCGGCGTCGCGCTCTTCGCTCCGTCCGCCGCCGCGCAGTCGAAGGACGCCGCCGCGAAGAAGCTCGAGAGCGTGGCGATGAACGCCGACTACCTCGCGACGCACTTCAACGACGCCGCGACCAAGCTCGATCTCGCCATCAAGATGTGCGCCCCCAAGGCGTGCTCGGCGCCGGTGCTCGCGCACCTGTGGATGAGCCTCGGCATCGTCCACGGCGTGGGCCAGAGCAAGCTCGACGTCGCGAAGACGGACTTCGTCGAGGCCCTCAAGAGCGACCCCAACGTCAAGCTCGACAAGGACCTCTCGACGCCCGAGCTGCACGCGGCGTTCGACGAGGCGCGCGCGCAGGCCTCGGGCGGCGCGACCAGCGGCGCGGGGGCGATCGTCCACACCGCGCCCGCAGAGCAGACGTCGGGCACGCCGCTGCCGCTCTACGTCGAGCTGCCGAAGTCGGTGTCGCCCGCGCGCATCACCATCAAGTACAAGCCGCCCGGCGCCGACGACTTCCGCGCGCTCGATCTCGCGCCGGTCGGCACGGGCTTCGGCATCGAGATCCCGTGCGACGAGCTCGGGGCGCTCGGCGACTTCGAGTACTACTTCATCGCGCTCGACACGGGCGACGCCGCGATCGCGACCGGCGGCTCGCGCGCGCAGCCGTTCCGCGTGCCGATGCGCAAGACGATCAGCGCCGAGGCGCCCCACCTGCCCGGCCAGGTCGCGCCCGAGTCCTGCTCGGCGCCCGCGCCCACGCCGGCCGCCGCCGCCGCGACGCCGAAGGAGAAGCCGGTGCTCCCGCCGTGCGACTCCGACCGCGAGTGCGAAGAGGGCATGCGCTGCAACTCCGACCACAAGTGCGAGTGGCGCCCCGAAGAAGAGGAGCCCGCGGCGCCGCCGCCTCCCGCCCCCGTGCAGCGCAACTGGGTCGGCCTCGCGTTCGTGGCCGACCTCGCGCTCGTGAGCGGCGACGACGTCTGCACGAAAGAGGCGCAGTCCAGCCGCCATTTCGCCTGCTTCCAGAGCGACGGCACGCAGTACCACGGCACCCCGCAGCCTGGCCGCGCCGACTTCATCAAGGGCGGCATCGTGCCGGCCACCATGCGCGTCGTCGCCTCGTACGACCGCGTCGTCGGCGCCAACTTCACCGTGGGCGGTCGCGCAGGCTTCGCGTTCAACGGCGGCCCGAAGCCCGACGGCGGCTCGGCGTTCTTCCCCCTGCACCTCGAGGCGCGCGGCGCCTACTGGCTCGGCGCCGATCCCTTCGCGCGCAAGGGCTTCCGCCCCTTCGTCTTCGCGGCGTTCGGCATGATGCAGGTCGACGCCAAGGTCGGCGCGCAGGTCTACGAGACCGACGCGGCGCTCTGCCCGACCGCCGGCACCACCGGCCCGTGCCGCAACGACCTCGACGCGTGGCGCCGCTCGGGCAACGTCTTCGGCGCGATCGGCGTCGGGTCGGCCTACGCGTTCACGCCCAACCAGGCGGTCGTGCTCGACGTCCGCGCCTCGCAGCTCTTCGGCGCTCCGGGCACCGTCATCTCGCCCGAGCTCGGCTTCCAGACCGGCTTCTGAGAGCACTCGGCAGGCGCGACGCGGTTCGAAGCCGCGCCGCGTCGTCGTCCGGTCGGAGCTTCAGCGCGCGTTGCCGTCCGCTCCGGAGCTTCAGCGAGCAGCGCAGACCGGGCGGCCGACGATGCCGCACGACGGCACCATGCCGGCGTAGGAGTCGAACGCCTCGGGCGGCGGGAGCGAGAGCGGCGCGGACGAGAGCGACTGCAGCTCGGCCGGCCACACGAAGGTCGCCGGGACGTCGATGGGGTAACCGCCGGGGAGGCCAGCGCCGCCCGCGCCCGGGAGGCCGCCGCCTGCGCCGCCGAGCGCCGCGCGGCAGTCGGTGCCGCAGCTACCGGAGATGCACTGGAAGGCCTGCACGGCCTCACCGGCCGCCGAGAGGTGGCCGTTGAAGCAGCCGAGGATGCACTGGATCGACGGCGCGCCGCCGTTGAGGCAGCTCGAGAGCGCGCAGGTCAGACCGGCCACGCAGTTGGGGTCGTTGTAGCAAGTGTTGACCTGCGTCCCGCAGTGCTGCTGCGCGCACTGCGCGCACGTCGCGATGGGCCCGCTGTCGGGGATCGGGAACGCATCGAAGAAATCGACCGCGTCCTTCTTCGCGTCGACCGGCGCGTCGACGGCGGAGTCGCGCGGGGCGTCCACCTTCGCGTCGGCCGGAGCGTCCACCGACACGTCGGCCACGGCGTCGATCTGCGCGTCGACCGCGGCATCGACCGCGGCGTCTGCGCCAGCGTCCGCCTCGACGGCGCCGTCGGCACCGGGAAGCTCGACGCCCGGCGCGGCGTCGAGATCGAGGCCCGTGAGCGCGTCGAGATCGGAGCGACTGCCGCAGGCGGCGGCAGCGAGCGAGAGGCAAGCCAGGAGCGGACGCGCGTGACGCATGGAAGAACCTCGGGGCTCGAGCGTTGGGCCGAGCTTCTCCATTCTACCAGAACCCGGGCCCGGCGGGAGAAGGCGACGCGCGTGCTACCTTCGGGGCCGATGCGGCCCCGCCTCGCTGCCCCGGCGCTGGCCCTGGTGTGCGCGCTCGTCGCGTGCGCGCGGCGCGACACGCTCGACCGGCGCCCCCCGCCCCCTCCGCCCGAGGGGCTCGTGGCCACGGTCGTCGTTCCGCGCCCGGCGAGGACCTGGGACGCGGCGCGTCGGCTCGCGCCGCAGAGCCCTCCCCCCCCGACGTCCGCCGCGCTGCTCGTCGCGACGGCGCTCGACCTGTCGCCCGCGTTCGCCGCGCTGCTCGACCTCGACCGCCCGGCGTACGGAGCGATCGCCCGGCGCGGAGCGGTGACCGAGGTCGTCGTGTCGCTCGCGACGCGCCCGGGCGCCGAGGTCGCCGCGACGCTCGCGCGGGAGCTATCCGCCTTCGCGCGGCGCGACGACGCGGCGGCGCGAACGACGCTCTTCTCGCCCCCGACGAAGGCCGACGGTCGCTCGACCGCGCTCGGCACCATCGACGGCGCGCTCGTGCTGGGGAGCACGCCCGACGCCCTCGCGCGCCTCGGCCCCTACGTGGTTCGCATCGCGTCGCGCCGACACGACGACGGCGCCGACGTGCTCGCGACGTTCGAGCCCGCGTCGCTCGCGGGACCCTCGACCGCGTGGCTGCGCGAGGCCGGTGCCGCGTGGTCCGCCAGCGCCTCGGGCGGAGCGGCCGATGGGCTCGCGCTCGCCGACGTGCGCGCGAGGGTCGAGCGCAGCGCGGAGCTGCTCGCCGACCTCGCGGGCGCGCGGCTCGCGCTCACGCTCGACGCCGGGCGGCTGCGCGCGCGCCTCGACGTCGACGCCGTGGAGCAGGACGGCGTCGCGTCGCGCTCGATCGCGAGCCTCACGACCGGCAGCGCGCGCCCGCTGCTCGAGCTCCCGTCTGCCTGCTCCGCTGCGGTGCTGGCGCGCGATGGCGCCGAAGCGCGCGTCGAGAGCGCCCGCGAGCAGGCCGCCATCGTCACGCGCGCGTCGGCCGGACGCATCGCGGCGCCCGACCTCGCGCGCATCGCCGGGCTGCTCGACGCGTGGGCGCACGCGCGCGGCCCCTGGCTGCTC
>CAITLX010000275.1 GCA_903893335.1 uncultured delta proteobacterium
CGCGACGCCGATGACCCCGACGTGCCGGTCGCCGCTCGTCTTGGCCGCGTACGAGTCGCGCACCGAGCCGAAGCGGAACGCGGCGACCTCGTCCTGGCTCTTGCGGAAGCCCTCGATGGCGAGCGTGGACCAGGGCGCGACGAGGTAGCCGCGCTTCGAGAAGGCGGCGGGCTTGCCGTCGAGGACGTCGAGGCCGTCGACCGACGCGACCGCCTCGACGCGCTCGGGCGACTGGTTCGAGAGCACGATCGTGTAACGCCGCCCGACCTCGCCCACCGCCACGACGCGATCGCCCGCGGCGAAGGCCGAGAGCACGCCGCCGCCGTCGCCTTGCAGCGTGACGGTGAGCCGGCCGGCGGCGAGCGGCAGGGTGCGCGCAGCGGTCGTCGGCCACGCGCCGCTCCCGGCCACGGCGTGCGCGCCGTCGCGGTCGTTGTACGCGAGCGACGTCAGCGCGTCGGGCTGGGGGTTGGCGCGGTCGAACGACACGTCCGTCACGTGCGACGAGCGCGCCTCGCCCCAGCGCGTCGCGAGACCGGGTCGCTCCTCGGCGGCCTTCGACGCGGGGCGCGCAGGGCTGACGCTCGCGCTCGCGCTCCTCGACGCGACGCCTCCGAGCGAGCCTGCCGCTCCGGGGCCGGAGCTCGAGTCGAGCGCACCGCCCATCGGCGGCGCCGCGGCAGCGGGTCGCGGGAGATCGACCGGGGCGTCGGCGCGGCCCCTCGGGCGCGCCTCGTCGTCGGCCATGGGTTGCGACTTCTGGGCCGTCTCGCTCGGCTCGGGGTCGGGAGCGGCGGGCTCGGGCGTGGCCGCGACGCCTCCGCGCTCCCCCTCGGGGGGCTCGGCGAACGCGCCGTCGCCCGGCTGGAGCGTGGGGCGCACGGGCGTCTGCGACGCGCACGCGGCGAACAGGAGCGACGACAGGACGACGGCGAGCGACGGGCGAAGCGAGCGCATGGAGCACCTCCGGGGGGGCCGCGCGGCGGGCGCGAGGGAGACGCGCCTTCCTTCGCCGTGCGGGAGATGGCTCTTCGACGCGCGAGCCGCGAGAAGGATTTGCAAACGCGCGCCAAGCTCGCGTCGATTGTGCGATCCGCCGACCCTCGGGCCCTTGGTCCGATACGCCAGGAAGCGAAGCGATCTGCGACCTTGCGCGTCGTCACCCCGTTTCTGCCCCACGTCGGTAGGGTTTCCGCCTTGTGGCTCGCGAGAGCGCTCGTGTAGCGTCGCTCGCTCATGCGCCCGCAAAGAGCCCCGCGGCGAGGGGAGCGCCGAGTCGGCTGGTCGTGCGCGGGCACCTTGCTCGCTGGCATCGCCTTCGCCACGCCGGCCGCCGCCAACCCGTTCGACATGGTCGGCTACGACACCGACACGGGCAGCATCGCGAACGCGGCGATCGGCTGGGGCCGCTCGATCGGCGTGCTCAACTCGAACCCCGCGCTGCTGGTCGACGTCGACCCTCAGCTGACGCTGGGCCTGCTGCTGCTCGCCCCGCAGCTGCACGTGCGCCTGCAACAGCGGCCGGCGGGCTCGGACGTGCCGATGTCGATCTACGACTCGAACCTCGGCACCACGCAGGGGCTCGACGAGCGCTCGCTGCCGAGCGTCGAGCTGGCCAGCCGACGCTCCGACACCCACGCGACCTCGCCCGAGACGCGCCTCGGGGTCGGCTTCGCCACCGATTTCGGCATCGATCGCCTGCGCATCGGCGTGCTCGCGCAGCTCCCCATCACGGGCGGCCACGCGGCCAGCATCCAGACGCACTACGAGGACGAGCGCGAGGCGAACTTCTCCAACCGGCTGCACTTCACGCGCCTCGGCGAGTGGGAGCGCATCGCCACGGTGCTGCTCGGCGGCGGCTTCCGCGTCACCGACCAGCTGAGCGTCGGCGGGGCGCTTCAGCTCGCCGCGAGCGCCACCGCGCGCCTCGGCGTCTACATCCCCGACGCCGCGGTGCAGGACCAGTCGAGCTCGAACATGGACTCGCAGTTCGAGACGCGCTGGCGCCCCATCGCCGGCATCCGCTGGGCGCCCGCCAAGTGGGCGTCGATCGGCGCCTCGTGGCGCAACGAGTCGTATTTCCAGGTGGACGGCGTGAGCGACGTCACGCTCTGGAACTACCACGAGCCCTCCTCGACCCACACGACGCTCAAGCGCTCCGCGCAGGGCTTTCCGGTCGTGTTCGACTACGAGCCGATGGAGGCCTCGCTCGGCGGCGGCGTGAAGAACGGCCCGGTGAGCTTCCAGGTCAGCGCCAACTGGGAGCGCTGGTCGCACTACCTCGACCACCACGGCCAGACGGCCGATCAGGCGGCCATCCTGCCGTCGTCGCCCTTCCCCCACACCTCCATCGACGGCTCGAAGTACGCCTTCCACGACACGGTGTCGCTGCGCGGCGGCGCCATCTACCGGTGGGCGAAGGACCTCGAGACGAGCCTCGGCGGCGCGTACTACCCGAGCCCCGTGCCCGCGCAGGTCGGCCGCACGAGCTACGTCGACAGCGCCATCGTCGGCATCACCGGGGGCCAGCGCATCGGCTTCGACCTCTTCGGTCACCGCATCGTCGCGTCGCTGGGCGCGCAGTTCTGGCGCATGGTGACGCGCACCACCCACAAGGACCCCTCGCAGGTCTACGACGAGATGCCCGACCAGGTTCGCACGATCCAGAACGGCCAGACGCTGCGCGAGGCGAGCGGCCTGCAGACGAACAACCCCGGGTTCCCCGGCTACGAGGCGAGCGGCTGGGTCTTCGCCGCGTCGACCTCGCTGGCCTACGGCTTCTGAGGGGGGGGACGAGCGATGCCGACGACGCTGCGCCTGCTGAAGCTCTCCTGCCTGAGCGGGCTGCTGCTCGGCCTCGCGGCCTGCGCGCCCATCACCGACGGCACGCCGGTCGATCCCGCCGACCTCGGCCACGCCGCGTGCGCCAACGATCTCGACTGCGGGCCCGGGCGCCACTGCGACGCCGCGCGCGTCTGCGCGCTCGACTGCCGCGCCGACAAGAAGGAGGCCGACTGCTCGCTCATCGGCGAGGGGCTCACCTGCTCGCCGTGCGGGCGCTGCGTCGCGCCCGGCACCTCCGACGTCGCCTGCCTGAGCGCGCTCGACACCCCCTGCGCCGCCGACGCCGACTGCTCGGTGGTCGGCACCGGCTTCGTCTGCGGCAGCGGGCACACGTGCGTGAAGGGCTGCGCCGACGACCAGGCGTGCAAGTCGGTCGGCCGTGGCTGGGGCTGCGAGCCCGACGGCGTGCGCACGACGTGCCAGCGCGTCTGCTCGATCGGCGGCGACTGCGCCTACCACGGCTGGGCGTACGCCTGCCAGAGCAGCGCGGGCGCCGACGGGGGCGCAGCCGTGCGAGGCGCCTGCGTGAAGGGCACGTCGATCGCCGGCTTCTCCACCGTCACGCCGAGCTCGCCGCCTGCCGCCGCGTACCAGGGCGTGTGGGGCTGGCTCGCCAACTCGGGCGCCGAGGAGTCGGACGTCCCCATCTACCAGACCATCTGCGCGACGAGCGCGCAGCACCTGCTGGTCAAGGCCGCGTGGGCCGAGGGCTCCAACGACCTGACGCTCTCGCTCAAGTGGTGCGACGAGCACCTCGAGAACTTCCGCGACGCCATCTGCCCGAACGACAACCCCGTCGCGGTGCTGATCCCCGACCTCTACCTCGACGCGCTTCGCATCGTCGACCTGAAGGTCAAGGCGCTGCCGGCGCTCGCGGCAGGCGCCGCCTTCGACACCGATCGCCTCCTCGACATCCGCGGCGTCGACCTCACGAAGCTCACCTCGCCCGAGTTCGATCCGCTTCCCGACAAGGAGCACCTCGAGACCTCGTACGACCAGGACCTCGACGGGCACCCCGGCCTCACCGTGACCCTGAGCGGAGGGTTGAGCGGCGACCGCTACCAGGCGCTGCGCTGGCTGCCGGTCTTCCACGCGAACGCGGTGGACGCCGACCACCTGCAAGGGCTCGCGACCGGCACGAGCGACGAGTCGGTGCTCGGCGCCTCGACCGCCATCCTCGCCACGGCGCTCCACACCCAGGCGCACCCCGACCCGACGCGCACCTTCTTCCGCGCCCAGCGCCTGCGCGACGACGCGTCGTGCGCGGACGTGATCGCGCTCGCCACCGACGCCTCGAGCTGGATCGCCTTCCGCCCCGCCTACGACGCGAGCCTCACGCCTCCGAAGTGAGGCCAGGCTCTGCGCCTGACGCCTCCGAAGTGAGGCCAGGCTGCGCGCCTGACGCCTCCGAAGTGAG
>CAITLX010000276.1 GCA_903893335.1 uncultured delta proteobacterium
GCGGCCGAGCGCGGGGTGCGGTCGAGGTAGACGCCGGTCGTGTTGGCCACGATCCAGTTGTCCTTGACCTGCACGCCGTCGCTCTCCTTGAACCCGATGCCGACGCCCGCGGCGCCGCGCGCTCCGGCCAGCACGTTGCCCTCGGCGCGCAGGCGCGCGCTGTACATGACGAAGATGCCGACCACGTCGTCCTCGATGACGCTGCCGCGCACGATGGAGTCGTGGGCGTACATGAAGTGCGTGCCGTAGCGGCTGTGTCGGACGGTGTTGTCCTCGAGCAGCACGCGCCGCGAGTACCAGACGACGACGTCGCGCGCGTGGTCGACGACGCAGCCGCGCACGATCGAGTCGCTCGACTCCCACAGCTTGATCGCGTCGCCTTGCAGCTCGGGCGTGTCGGCGAGCCCCTCGACGCGCGCGCGCTCGACGAGGCACGACTCGCAGGGGCCGAGCGAGATGCCGAAGAGCACGTCGGCGACCGACAGGCGCGTCAGGCGAATGCGCGCCCCCTTGACGTGCACGCCGCCGTCCTCGGTCGTGTGGCGTCGCCCCGAGTGCTCGATGGCGAGGTTGTCGATCGTCACGTCGTTCGCGTCCACGCTGAGCACCGTGCCGTGACCGGTGCCGCGCAGTGTGGCGCCGAGCGTGCCGTGCAAGGCGAGAGGGCGCTCGACGACGAAGTCCCCCTCGTAGACGCGCGCGCGCAGCCAGATCGAGGTGGGGCCGCTCGGGTCGGCGAGCAGTCGCGCGAGGGCCGCGGCGTCCTCGGCGACGACGGCGTCCGGTGGGATCGCGAGGGCTGCCGGGCCCGCGTCGAGCGGCGGCCTCGGGGGTGGAGCCGAGCGAAACGGCGGCGGGGGAGGGAGGCGGAAGAGGAACGCGAGGGCCGCGATGCCCACGGCGCCTGCGGCGAGTCGCGGAAGCCTCATGCGGTGCGCTCCGGCACCCGCTCGCGGCCGAGGAACGCGCTCGTGCAGACCGCCCCGCAGGTGTCGGCGCGCGAACACTTCGCGCACACGGCGCGCTGCCGGACGATCGCCGCGACGAGCACGCCAAACGTGCCGCCGAGGGCGAGGTAGAAGCCGACGCCCGGCTGGGCGAAGGTCATGAACTGGCCAATCGTGCCCGTCCCGAACATCTGCGGCGTGAAGCCCGGGATGTGCAGCGGGGCGCGCGGATCGAGCGCGTGGCCGAACCTCCAGAGCCACCAGGTGCTGTCGGCGAGGAAGCCGAGCGGAAACGCGAGCGCGGGCAGCACGATGAGCTTGCCCATCCGCCGCCCGGCCAAGAGGGTGAGGCAGAGCACCAGCGTGATGACGATCGCCACGCCCTTGCCCGCGTGCGTGCGCTCGAAGGCGGCGGCGTCGGCCAGGTGCCCCATGCCGATGTAGTGGTTGAGCATGTCGATCTCGTGGACGTCGCCGCCCATGCCCGTGAGCGAGATCGAGAGCCGCAGCCCATGGGGGTACTGCGGCGCGTAGAGCACGAAGCTCCACCAGGCCTCTCGGAGCGCAGCGGCGAACAGGGAGACCGAGGCGGTCATGAGGACGACGACGAGCCATCGCCTCCACCTCGGTACGGCCCTGCCCGCCGCCACCACGTCGAGGTGGCGATGGACGCCCGCATGCGGATCGCCCGGCGAGCCTTCGGCTCGGTGGTTTCCCGCGGTCGAGGAGTCCATCGCCACTCCCCGTCAGTTCTTCGGCTTGACGAGGAGGTAGCCGGCCATCTCGAGGTGCAGCGCCGAGCAGAACTCGGTGCAGTACATCGGGAAGACGCCCGGAACGTCGGCCTTGAACGAGACGTTCTCGTGCTTGCCGGGCTCGAGGCTCAGGTCGATGTTGTACATGTTGACGGTAAAGCCGTGCGTCTGGTCCTCGGCCTGCTCGAGGCTGGTGATGTGCAGGTTGACCGTGTCGCCCTCATTGACCTCGATCTGATCGGGGGTGAAGTGCGAGCGAATGGCGGTCATGTACACGTCGACGACGTTGCCCTTGCGGTCGATGCGCTCCTTGCCGCCCGTGACCGCCTGCGGGTCGATCTTGTCGGTGTAGGGGTTCTGCCCCATCGGGTACATCTTCACCGGGTGCAGCTTGTCCATCTTGATCATCTGCGAGTAGTGCGGCTCGCCGATGCCGATGGGCATGTCGGAGAGCAGGCGCATCTTCTCGCCGGTGACGTCGATGAGCTGGAAGTTCTGCGGGTAGAGCGGGCCGACCGGCGAGAAGCGATCGATCGACATCTTGTTCATGGCCACGACGTACTTGCCGTCGGGGCTCACGGTGTCGCCCTCGGCCGCCATGATGTGGCCGATGTTGTAGTGAACGCTCAGCTTCTCGACGAGCTTCATCTCCTTGAGCGACCACTTCGCGACCTTGCTCTCGATGAACACGGACGTGTAGGCGAAGCCCTTGTCGTCGAACACCGTGTGCAGCGGGCCGAGGCCGATCTCGACCTGGCCGCGGATGCTGTCCTTGAAGGAGAGGATCGGGACGCCGTAGGCGTCCTTGCCCTCGTAGCGCTTGGCCGCGATCGCGTCCTTGATCTTCGAGAACTCGTACACGGTGGCGTGGGTGTCGAGCTTGCCGCCGACGACGATCGCCGTGCCGTCCGGCGTGACGTCGCAGCCGTGCGGGCTCTTCGGCTCGCCGATGAGCGTGAGCACGCCCTCTTCGGCGGCGACGGTGAGCGGCAGCACGCGCACGCCCTTCATCGTCGTCGCGCGGCCCGCGGCGACGAGCGCCTCGGCCTTCTTCCAGTCGACGACGTGCAGGTAGTCCATGTCGTTCTGCGAGGCGCCGCTCTCGATCGGGGGCTTGCCTTGCAGCGTGCCGCCGATGGCCATCTCGGTGTTGAACGAGTTGATGAACGCCCAGCCGTCGCTGCCGATCTTGCCGGCGTCGGCGAGGTCCTGCGTGTACGGCGGCAGCTCGATGGCGAAGCTCGCGGCGGGGTCGATGCGCCCCTTGGTGCGGTCGAACTTCCAGAACATCGCGAGGCCGCGGTACTTCGTCTTGTACTCCGACAGCGGCGCGTACTCGCGGCCGAGCGGGGTCGGGTACTGGCTCGTCTCGATGACGTAGTTCGTGTTCGGGTCGACGAAGGCGCCGCCGTGGTCGCTGCCGACCAGCGGGTTCGGCACGATCTGCTTGGTCGAGAAGTCCTTCAGGTCGATGACGGCGACGCGGCCGTTGGCCTTGTCGTTGACGAAGAGAAACTCGCCGTCGTAGTCGCCCTTGGTCTCCGAGAGGTTCGGGTGGTGGACGTCGGCCCAGGTGATGCGGTGGCCGCTCTGCGCGCCGCCTGCGATGACCTTGTCGCTCTCGCCGCCGTAGCCGTAGCCCTGCCAGGGCTCGGGCGTGAACACGCCGATGAGCTTGAGCAGTCGCATCGAGGGGACGCCGATGGCCAGGACCTGGCCCGACTGTCCGCCCGAGGCGAAGATCATGTACTCGTCCTTCTTGCCCGTCGGCATGTACGTCTTGAGCGCGGCCTCGACGTCGGCCTCGCTCAGTCCGCGGGCTGCCATGAGCTCCTTCACCGAGGCCGACGCGCCGATGGCGGCGGGGGCCTGCTGCTGCTCGAAGGCCTGTTCGGCCTTGTTCGAGCATCCGGGTGCGCCGACGATCGACGCTCCGATCACGATCGCGCCCAGCGCGAGGTGTGTTCCCCTGGTCTTCATGCAAACCTCCGTACCGCGCGCTCCGCGGCTATCGCGGCGCACTGTAAGAACTGCGTGGCGGGTGGGCGCTGACGGATGTCATGCGCCCCGAGCGCCGAGGCGCAATCTTTGCGCCCACAAGGTTGCTGGGCGCAAGGGGCAGCCCTCCGAGGGGGCGCCTACTGCTTGCAGTCGCAGGTGATCCAGCCGAAAAAGAGCACCTTTTCGCACTTGCCGCTCACGTACGTACCGCCCCCCTCGGGCGCGACGCCGGGGCACTGGGTGCAGTAGCGGTTGCACTCGCCGTCGTCGCACGGGATGAGCGCGAGGTTCGGGATGAGCCCGAGGTCGGCGCAGATGCCCGAGTAGCACTGGTTGAACAGCGCGCCGCCGCAGTCCGATTTCCCGCAGCAGGGCACGATGGGGGCGGCGTCGACGCCTGTGTCGGTGGCGGTGACGTCGCTCGAGGTGTCGGTGACGGCGGTGTCGGCCGGGGCGTCGGCGTTTGCGTCGATTGGCGCGTCGATCGGCGCGTCGATCGAGGTGTCGACGCTCACGTCGTGCGTTGCGTCTACCGCGTCCGAGGTGGTGTCGTGCGAGGTGTCCACCGAGACATCGAGCGGCGCGTCCGAGGCGGCGTCGAGCGAGACGTCGGAGGCGGTGTCCGCGGGGGCGTCGCTCGCTGCCTCGTGGGAGGCGTCGGCGCCGGCCTCGCTCGCGCCGTCCGCGTGAACGGCTCCGTCGTCGGCCAGCGTCGCGGCGTCGTCGGCCTCGCCCGCGCCGGAGGGGCCGTCCTCCAGCATCGCGCCGCGCGCGCACGCGGAGGCGAGCACCATCGCCGCGACCGCGACGGTGCGCATTGGGGGGCATCTCGGACTACGCGTCATTGTCGGGAGGCGAATGATCGCATGGCGCGCTCGGGCGACGGAAAGATTCTCACGCGCGGAGCAATTCCAGCGTAGCGTGATGTTTCGGATTGGTTTCGTGGGCGCCGCGAGCGGCGCACGGAGCGGGGCGGGACAGCGTGGGGGGGATGTCGATTCCCACGGAGAAGTCCCTCGATGAAGAAGCTCGCAGTCGTGCTCGTCGCGCTCGCCGCGATCGGCGTCTCGGTCGCCGTTCTCGCCGTCGTGCGCAAGGTGGAGCCCGACGCGTCGGCCGCCACTCCTGCCGCGCATGCCGCCCCGCCCGGAGCCGCTGGCGTCGCGGCGTTGCCCGCCGCGCCGGTCGCCTCCGCCGACCCGGCGCACCCGCCGACCTACGCGCAGTGCCTCAAGGCCTGCGTCGCGGCGTTCGACACGGGCAAGCTCAACGGAGCCGGCGCCAGGGACTGCTCGATGGCGTGCGCCCCGACTCCCGCCCCCGAGCGCTGACACGCCCGACGCGCGTCGCCGAACCGGGCCCGAGTCGGTTCGGGACGGTCAGCGCGCGGTGACGGTGTGGGCCCCGGCGGGCAGCTTCACGTGCAAGACGCCCGCGCCCGCGGCGTCCCACCGCCAGCCGCTTGTCGCCGCGTCGAGCGCGGCTGCGTCGGCTGCCTCGGCGATCGCGGCGGCGCCCTCGGAGACGCCCGCGGGCTTCGCGGCGAGGCCGAGCACCTCGAGGTGCGTGCCGGCCTTGAACTCGCTGCCGTCGCCGGCGGTGAGCGTGAGCGTGCCGGCGTCGAGCCTCTGCGCGAGCGTCGCGCCGTCGAAGAGCGTCACGCTCGACGATGAACCTGCGGCGATGCGCGCCCAGAGCACGCCGGGCGTCGTCGCGTACGAGTCGATCGTGTCGGGGTGCGTCGTCGGCGCGAGCGTGTCGATCGTGGGTCGCAGCATCGCCACGATGCCGCCGGACGCGAGCAGCAGGGGCAGCTTCGCGAGCGGCGCGTCGAGCGTGGCGAGCTTGCCCCCGTCGAAGGCGACGCCCGTGTCGAAGTCGAGCCAGGTGCCGGGCGGCAGCACGAGCTCGCGCGAGGTCTTGCCGCGATCGACGATGGGGGCGACGAGCAGCGCGTCGCCGAACAGGTAGGCGTCGTCGGTCTCGGCGTCGAGCTCGGGGAAGGCGAGGCCGAGCGGGCGCACGATCGCGCGGCCGTCCTTCGCGAGGCTCTGCGCGTACGTCCAGACGTAGGGGAAGAGGCGCATGTGCAGGCGCGCATAGGTGCGGAAGACGCCGACGGCCTCGGCGTCGATGCCCGTCGCGGCGTCGAGCTCCCAGGGCACCGTGCTGGCGCTGTTGCCGATTTCCATCACCGTCGAGAGCGCCGTCTGCTGCGACCAGCGCAGCAGGAGCTCCTTGTCCGGGGGCACGTGGCGGTAGCCGCCGGTGTCGGCGGCGTAGAACGGGAAGCCCGACGGCCCGAGCGAGAGCCCCGCGACGAGCGAGGCGGGGAGGCCGCCGACGGCCGTGTACTTGCCGGTCGCGTCGTCGATGACGTCCCCCTGGCGCGCGAACGACACGTCGAGGTCGCCCGGCCAGATGATCGGGCCGTTGGCCTGGTCGCCGTACGTCGCGTGGCGGCAGAGGAGGAAGCCGCCGTCGGCCGGGAGCATCGCCGCGTAGGTGCGGTGGTAGAAGAGCTGAAAGCGGCTGTGCTGCGTGCGCTCGTCGCTGCCGTCGTGGAACGCCCAGGTGTTGCGGCCGTTGGTGAGGCCTGGCACGACGTCCTCGCCGTAGTCGAGCTTGAAGCCCTCGATGCCCGCGTCGGTGTATGCGCGCAGCTTGGCCTGCCACCAGGCGACCATGTCGGGGTTGGTGAGGTCGAGCAGATCGCCCCACTTGTTGAGCGCGACGCCGACGGTGGACGGGTAGTAGCCCTTGGTCTTCGCCTCGTCGCGCAGCGCCTGCGTCGAGGTGTCCTTCTCGTCGAGGTAGGGCGTGTGCCAGATGGCCGAGCGGAAGCCGAGGTCGTGGAACCTGTCGAGCATCGCCTGCGGCGCGGGAAACTGGCTCGGGCGAAAATCGAACGTCTCGACGCCGGTGGCGTAGGGGCGGTCGATCCAGACGCCCGACACCGCGAGGTCGTTGTCGCGGATGGCTTGCAGGTCGCCCTCGACCTGCGCCTGATCGACGTTCTCGTCGCGCCAGATCCAGGGGCCGAGCGCCCAGCGCGCGGGCAGCTTCGGGTACGCCGTCGTGTCGTAGTAGAGCTTCGTGAGGTCGAGCGGGCGGTCGGCTGCGTAGAGGTGGAACGCGAGGCCGTCCTTCGACGCGAGCCCGGTGCCGAACGTCGCGCGCACGACGTCGTCGGCGACCGTCGCGACCTCGAAGGCGCCGGGGTACGGCGACTCGACGAAGAGGCCCCAGCCGGTCGTGCCGATGACGAAGGGCACCGGGACGTGCGCCTCGTTGTAGCTGCTCTCGAGGCGCGCATCCTGCTCGAGCTGCATCGCGCGGACTTTGCCGCGGTGGTTGCTCGTGTCGTAGTACTCGCCGAGGCCGTAGAAGCGCTCCTTCGCGTCGACGTGCGGCGCGACGCGCATGTACGCGACCGCCGGCCCGGCGGCGTCGGGCACGAGCGTGAGGTCCCAGCGCCCCGTGCCGACGAGCTTCGCGGTGAGCTTCGCCTTCTTGCCCTGGGTGTAGGTCAAGGTCGCGGTGAGCGCGTCGGCGGTCGCGGAGTCGATGACGAACGCCTCGACCGAGAGCCACGCGAGGTCGGCGGGCGGCGGTTGCAGGGGGCGGTGCGTGACGAGCGCGAGCGGGTCGTAGTTGAAGTCGTCGGCGAGCGTCGGCAGCGTGCCGAGCGCGAGCGCGTCGGCGGGGAGCGTGAGCAGCGCGGTCGCGCCGCGCGCGAGCGTGATCGACGCGGCGCCCTCGTCGAACGAGAGCGTGTAACCCCCCGCCGAGAGCGACGGCACGCCTGCCTCGCCTGCTCCGCCCGCGCCGGCGGCTCCGCCTCCGGCGGCGCCTCCGTCGTCGGCGCTCGAGGTGCACGCGGGGGCGACGAGGGTCGAGACGCAGAGCAGGGCGCGCGCGGAGACGCGCAGGCAGAGGGCGCGGTCGAGCATGGAAGCGAGGCTATCATCGCGGCACGGCAGTTGCTCCACCGCGGGCGCTGCGCTGCTCCGACTCCCCGAGGTGCCATGTCGTTTCGCAATGCCGCTCGTCTCGCGCTCGTCGCCGCCGCGCTCGTCGCCACCCACCGCGAGGCGCGCGCGTGCGGCGGTTGCTTCCACCCCGCGAGCGCGACGCAGACCGCCAGCTCCGTCGTGACGGGCCACCGCATGGCGGTCGCCGTGTCGCCGACGCGCACCGTGCTCTGGGATCAGGTGCAATACGCCGGCGATCCGGCCGAGTTTGCCTGGGTGCTGCCGGTGTTCGCCGGCGCGTACCTCGAGCTCGCCGACGACGCGTTCTTCGAGTCGCTCGAGGCGGTGACGGCCACGCGCGTCGTGTCGCCGCCCACGTCGTGCGGCGGGCAGGGGACGCAGACGGCACAAGGCGGCTTCGGATGCGGCAGCTCCGCGACCGACTCCGCGACGCCGAACGTCGGCGCGCCAGGCTCGACCCCTGACAGCGGTGTCACGGTCGTGCACGAGGGCGCAGTCGGGCCCTACGAGACCGTGACGCTCCGCTCGTCGAGCGGCGAGAGCATCGCGGACTGGCTCGTGGCGCACGGTTACGCGATCCCGGCCGACGTGCGACCGGTCGTCGACGCCTACGTGTCCGAGGGGGCCGATTTCCTCGCGCTGCGGCTCCGGCCCGACGCCGGCGTGCGCCAGATGTCCCCCGTGCGCGTCGTGATGCCCGGTGCGTCCAGCGCGCTGCCGCTTCGGATGGTCGCGGCGGGCACCGGCGCGGAGGTCGATCTCGTCCTGTACGTGCTCGCCGAGGGGCGCTGGCGCGCCAAGGGCTTCGGCGACGCGTTCGTCGACGACGACGCGCTCTCGTGGGACTTCGCCGCGCAGCGCTCGAACTACGCCGCGCTCCGCACCGCGGCCTTCGCCGCGCACGGAGGCCAGGCGTTCCTCACGTCGTTCGCGCGCGCGGGCGCGCTGACGGCCAAGGTCCCGCGCCCCGACGGGACGGCCGCCACCTACCAGCTTGCCTCGCCGTATGGCTACGGAGCGCTCGGCAGCTACGACGACCTCGCGCATCTGTACTTCGCGCAGGCGGCGGCCGACGTCGGCACCGCCGACGTGTGCCAGGCGCGCGCCGAGGCCTTCGCGTCGCCGAGCTTCGTGGCCGAGGCGTGCGTCGCCGGTCAGCCGTGCGACGCGATCGCCCCCGACGCCATGCGCGCCGACGTGCTCACGTGCGGCGGGTTCTCCGACCTCGCGACGGCCGTCGTCGGGATGCACCCGAGCGACGTCTGGGTCACGCGCCTCGAGGCGAGGCTGCCGCGCGCCGCGCTCGCGTCCGACCTCACGCTCGTGCCCGCCGCGCAGACGGGGGTGTCGAACTGGCGCCGCGCGCCGCTGAGCACCGGCACCCCCTGCGCCGGGTCGTCGAGCGCAACGTCGTCGAGCGGCAGCACGTCGTCCACCCACGCCCAGGCGTGCGCGACGCGCGGCGGTCGCGGCTCTCCGCTCGTGCCGTCGGTGCTGGCGATCGTCGGGCTCGGGTGGGCGCTGCGTGTGCGAGCACGTCGCCGCGCCGCTATTGGACCGACTCCCACTTCGTCACCTTGGCGGCGAGCTTCGGGTGGCTGACGAGCAGGTGCCAGACGACCGCGCAGAGCCCCTCGGTGTGGGGCGTCACGCGCGCGGGGGCCACCGTCGGGATGACGACGCAGGCCTCGGCGACCTGCTTGGTGTAGCCCCCGTCGCGGCCGACGACGCCGAACACCGCAGCGCCGACCTCGCCTGCGAGCTCGAGCGAGCGCACGAGGTTCACCGACACGTTCTTCTCGCGGTTGCCGCCGCCGACCGAGAAGACGAGCAGCGCGTCGCCCGCGCGCAGGCGCGAGCCCTTGAGCCACTCGGAGAAGCAGGTGTCCCAGCCCTCGTCGTTGACCCGCGCGGTGAGCTCGGAGACGTTGTCGGTCGGGGCGTAGGCCTCGAAGCCGCAGATCTTCCGGAAGTCGTTGACGGCGTGGCTGGCGTGACCCGCCGAGCCGCCGACGCCGAGGATGAAGAGGCGGCCGCCGCCGTCGCGCACGCGCGCGAGGCCCTCGGCGAGCGCCTCGATCGCGGCGACGTCGAGCTTCTGGATGAGGGTGACGCTCTCTTCGAGGAACTGGGCTGTGAAGGTCATGCGTGGCTCCGCGAGGCTTATACCCACGTTGCGCGCCCAGGCGAAGGGTTGCATGATCACCGGCTGTGCTCGCGCAGGGTCGAGGGGGTCGCCCCGAGCCGGCGGGCGCGCGAGCGAGCCGAGCCATGAACCTCTCCGAGTGGATCGAGACGTACAAGCGGGACCACACCCATCCGGTCAACCGCGCCACCCACATGATCGGCATCCCGATCATCCTCGTGTCGCTGCCGCTCATGCTGCTCTCGCTGCGGGTCGGCGCCGCGCTCTTCGTGCTGGGGTGGGTCTTTCAGTTCATCGGGCACGCGTTCGAGGGCAAGCGCCCGTCGTTCGTGCGCGACCCGCGCTTCTTGCTCGTGGGCGCGGCCTGGTTCGTCAAGCGCGTGACCGGCGGGCTCTCGCGCGACGGCGACGCTCCGCGCGCCTGACGCCGCGCGCGCCGGGTCACGGGCGCTTGCGTGGAGAAGCGCGGCGCACGCGCGGCACGACGATCGCGGGTGGCTCGGGCGTGTAGCCGCTCGCGACGCGCTGGGGCGTGAAGCCGATGGCCGCGAGGTCC
>CAITLX010000277.1 GCA_903893335.1 uncultured delta proteobacterium
CTCGCGGAAGCGGCGCGCCATCTCGGACGGGCTCTTGAGGACCATCTCCGACGAGCCGTGGTGGCCCGCCTTGACGTCGGCGAACATGCGCGCCGTCGCAGCGCACGTCAGGTAGATCTGCGCCTCGGCGTCGTCCTTGGTCGCGTAGTGCACGTCGTTGGTCGCGACGAGCGGCAACCCGAGCTTCGCGGCGGCCTCGACGAGGATGCGGTTGACGACCGGCTGCTCGACCAGCCCGTGGTCTTGCAGCTCGACGTAGAGCGCCCCCGGCTCGAACGCCTCGCGCCAGCGGTCGAGCGCCGCGACGCCCGCGTCGGCGCCGTTCTCGAGCACCTGCTGCGCCACCACGCCGCCGAGGCAGCCGGTGAGCGCGACGATCCCGCGCGAGCCGCCCGCGATCGACTCGTAGGTTACGCTCGGCGCGAGATCGCTCGCAGGCACGCGGTGCCCCTCGCTCACGATGCGCACCAGGTTGCGGTAGCCCTCCTCGCTCGCCGCGAGCAGCACGAGGTGATCGACCGGCGACGAGGCCGACGCGCGCCCCTCGATGGCGCGGGCGACGTTGACCTCGCAGCCGAGGATCGCGCCGATGCCGGCCTCCTTGCAGGCGAGGTGCAGCTGGATCGCGCCGAACATGTTGCCGTGGTCGGTGAGGGCCACGGCGCGCATGCCGAGCTCCTGCACGCGCGTGGCGAGCTGCTTGGTCTTCAGCGCCCCGTCGAGGAACGAGTACTGCGAGTGGACGTGGAGGTGGACGAACTCGTCGGCCATGAAGCTCTCGTCTCTCACCCCAGGGCCCGCGGCGCAAGCTCGGGCGACGCCATCGCCGCGAAGCCTCCCGGGGGTGGCCCTTGCGTCGGGCCTGGACCACAGCGACAATGAAAGAGCGAGCCGACGGCCGGGCACCTCCAGGTGGCCCCACCCGTCGTGCAAACGCCGCGGACCGCGGGGCGGTTCCTCGGCCCTCAACCAACGGAGACGACCCGATGCTTCGACGTTCGATTTTCTTGGGCCTCACGCTCGTGGGCTCGTTTGCTTGCTTTGCAGCGGCCGGTTGCGGCAGCTCGGACTCCACCCCCGCCGGCGGCGGCGCCGGCGGCAGCGCCGGCTCGGACGCTGGCACCGACGACGCGACCACCGACGCGCCCGCCGAGGGCTCCGTCGACAACAAGACCGACGCGGGCACGCCGCCCGGGCCCGCCGAAGCCGGCGCTCCCGACGGCACCGAGGCCCTCGTCATGGGCGTCAAGACGCTCTACCTCGGCACCAGCGACCGCCAGGGCACGCCGAGCACCGACGCGTGGAAGAGCTTCGGCTACAACCTCGACGGCTACGTCTCGACCCCGGCCTCGACCAACCACTGCAAGGCGTCGCCGACGGCCAACCCCGCCCTCGTGAAGACGGACGGCAAGGACGGCATCGACAACTCGTTCGGCGAGAACATCATGAACCAGATCATCATCGGTCTGGAGCCCGCCGCCGAGGCGAAGGTCAACGAGTCCATCCAGGGCGGCTCGTTCACCATCCTCATCAAGATGGACAACATGGGCACGGCCGCCAACTACACGGGCGTCGCTGGCTCGCTGTACGCCGGCGCGAACTTCGACCAGGAGAACACCGGCGCGACGCCGCTGTTCGACGGCACCGACCAGTGGCCGCTCACCCCCGAATTGCTCAACAACAACGACGCCAACGACCCCAAGGTGAAGTTCCCGTCGAGCTACCTCGTCGACAACACCTGGGTCTCGGGCTCGACCGGTGACGTGGCCCTCAGCCTCGCCATCAGCGGCTACAGCCTCGACCTCAAGATCCACAGCGCGGTGCTCTCCGCCAAGCTCGCCGCCGACCGCAAGACGGCGACCGACGGCGTCATCGCGGGTGTCCTCAACACCGAGGAGCTCATCAACACGCTGAAGGCAGTCGCCGGCCGTCTCTCGCCGACGCTCTGCTCGGGCTCGACCTTCGACAGCATCGCCGGACAGATCCGCGCCGCCTCGGACATCATGTCCGACGGCACGAACGGCGACCCGACGAAGTCGTGCGACGGCATCTCGATCGGCCTCGGCTTCGACGGCGTCGCGATGCACCTCGGGACCGTGGCGCCTGCGGCGACCGGCGGCACCGACCCCTGCGCCGTCGCCGACGGCGGCTGAAGCAGCGCCAGGGAGGCTCGGCCGACGCGGCAGAGCCGACCTGACCCACACGCACGAAGGCGCGGTCCCTCCTCGGAGGGGCCGCGTTTTCGCTTTTTTGGGCCCCGGATCGCTCAGCGCGCGCGCGCGCGCTCGACCGCGTGGCGCGCGAGGTGGCGCGCGAACGCGTAGATCGAGAGCTGCGGCGGCACGCCGATGCTCGTCGGAAAGAGCGACGCGTCGAGCGCGAAGAGCCCGCGCACCTGATGGTGCTCGCCGGTGCTCGCGACGACGCTCGCGTGCGGGTCGTCGCCCAGGCACATGCCCCCCATCGGGTGCACGGCGGTCAGCGGCATCGCGTGCGGCTCGCCGAGCCAGGGGCCGATGGCGTCGAGGTCGGCCTCGCACCGGACGCGAAGCGGCGTCGCGGAGGGGACGACGACCTCGCGCGCGCCGGCGGCGAGCAGCAGGCGGGCCCCGCCGCGCAGCCCCGTGGCGAGCTGCTCGCGGTCGCGCAGGCCGAGCGTGTAGCGCAGCACCGGGAAGCCCTCGGCATCGATCTCGACCCTCCCCTCGCTCCGGTCGTGCACCATCGCCACGAGAACGGCGAGGTGCGGGTACTGCCGCATGAGCGCCGTGTGCGCCGCGCCGAAGCCCGGCATCGCAGCCGCGGTGCCGACCGGGTGCGCGAACACCGTCGTGATCCAGACGCGCCGGTCGCTCGCCTCGGCGAAGTCGAGCCACTCGGTGCACTCGTAGCTCTGCGGAATGCCTGCGAAGCCGTCGATGCGCTCGTCGAACACCCCCGCGACCGCTGCGCCAGGGTGCAGGTGCAGCCCGCGGCCCAGGCGATCGTGCGGGTCGGGGAGCGCGCTGCGCCAGGCGAGCGCCGCGCTCCCCGTCGCGCTCGCGGCGAGCACGACGACCCGCGCGCGCACCGTGACGCTCGCGACCTCTGCGCCGCGCGCGTCGCACGCCGTCGCCCGCACGCCGCGCACGCCGTCGCCGTCGTGCTCGATGCGATCGGCGCGCGTGTCGGAGAGCAGCGTCGCGCGCCCGCTCGCGAGCGCCTGCGGCACGAGTACCTTGAGGCTGTTCTGCTTCGCGTCGTAGGCGCAGCCGAGCTCGCAGAAGCCGCTCTGCCGGCAGCCGACGCGGTTGTGGCGCAGCGGTCCGCCGCGCACGCCGAGCGCCCGCACGCCGCGCTCGAGGACGCGGTTGTTGGGGTTTCGCAGCGTCTCGGCGATCTCGGCCACCGAGAGGTCGCGCTCGACCTCGTCGAACACGGGCGCGAGGTCGGCCGGGCCGCACCCCGAGACGCCGTGCCGTCGCTCCCAGAGCTCGAGCAGCTCGGGCGGCGTTCGCTTGCACAGGTTGGTGTTGTGCACGGTGGAGCCGCCGACGCCGCGCCCTTGCAGCACGCGGATCGCGCGATCGTGCGTGGTACGCGCACCGGCCTCCTCGAAGAGCATCGGGAGCATCGACTCCTCGCGCTGGTCGAAGTCGGCGGGCCCATGGTGCCCGCCTGCCTCGAGCGCGACGACGTCGAGGCCGGCGCGGGCGAGCTCGCGCATCGCCATGCCGCCGCCGGCTCCCGTCCCCACGACGACGGCGTCGGCGTCGAGCACGACGTCGCCGCGCAGATCGCGCCCGCGGCGGATCACTCCCCCTCCCCCTTCGCCGGGCCGACGATCGGGCCCGGGTAGCCGATGGCCGGCCAGGTACGCGGGTCGCGCCAGTAGCCCATCGCGACCAGCGCCTTCAGCCCCTCGAAGCCCGCCCGCAGGTCGCCCACGGGGCTCGCCGCGAGGGCCGCGAGCGCGCGGTCCTGCGACGCCTCGTCGAGCGTCGTGAACGGGCGCGCGTGTCCGATGGCGAGCGGCGCCACGTGCTCGACGTAGCGAAAGAGGCGCCCCAGATCGCGCCTCATCGACGGGCGCATGCGCGCGATCCAGCGGTCGACGAAGTCGGCCACCCCGACCGCGTCCGTGCTCGGCAGCGGCACCTCGGCATCGACGTCGGGGGCGACGAGCCTGCGCGCCAGGTGACGCACCAGCTCGTGCTCCCAGGGCGCGAGCGCGACCAGGCGGGCGCCGAGCGCGGCGTCGCGCCCCGCGTCGTGGACGCGCAGCCACGAGAGCGCCCCGGCGAGCGCGCCGAGCGTCGCCGACACGGCGGACACCGCCAGGAAACGCCTCCGCGAACGGGCGCGCGGCGTCATCGGAGCTCGCGGCATGAAGCCGACAGTCTGTCCCATCTGCCCGCCGCGTTGAAGCCCCGGGCGCCCGCGGCCGTCCAAGCGACGCGCGCCCCGGGTGCGCCCGGCTGCCGAGCTTGCGATCCAGGCCCGACTTCGGTTACCCCTCTGTACCGCTGCTGCACCGAAAGAGGAGAATTCCATGGCTCGTTCGATCGTCGCTCCGCTGCTGATCACCGCACTCTTCGCCGCCGCCGCCCCGACCATCGTCGGCTGCCAGGCCCACGCGTCGGCCCACCTCGGCACCCCCGAGCCCCCGCCGCCGCCGCCGGCCCCCGTCGCCGCCCCCACGCCGCCGCCCGCTCCGGTGGTCGCGCC
>CAITLX010000278.1 GCA_903893335.1 uncultured delta proteobacterium
ACGACAACTACGCGACCGTCGCCGGCCTCGACAAGGTCATCCCGTGCGACGTCTACGTGCCCGGCTGCCCGCCGCGCCCCGAGGCCGTCCTCGACGGCCTCATCCTCCTGCAAGACAAGATCGCCAGCGGCGTGCGCACCCCCGGCGTCGTCAAGCCCCGCGAGGACCCGGCCCAGGCGCTCGTGCAACTCCGCACCAAGCCGGAGGCCACGTGAGCCAGGCGCTGCTCGACCTGCTGCGCGAGAAGTTCGGCGCGCAGATCCTCGAGACCTCGTCGCAGTTCGGCGATGAGACGGCCGTCGTCGCCCCGTCCGCGTGGCGCGCGGTCGCCCTCTTCCTGCGCGACGACCCCGCGTGCCGCATGACCATGATGGTCGACCTCTGCGGCTCCGACTACCTCGGGCGCACGCCGCGCTTCGAGGTCGTCCTGCACCTCTACTCCCTCGAGAAGGGCCACCGCCTGCGCCTCAAGGCGCGCGTCGGCGACGCCGAGGGCGAGGCCGTCGAGGTCGACAGCCTGGTGTCGGTGTGGCCCGGGGCCAACTGGTTCGAGCGCGAGGCGTTCGACATGTTCGGCATCGTCTTCGCCGGCCACCCCGACCTGCGCCGCATCCTGCTCTACCCCGAGTTCGAGGGGCACCCGCTGCGCAAGGACTATCCGGCCGATCGCGTGCAGCCCCTCGTGCCCTTCCGCGAGGGCTACGAGAAGCAGCCCCCGTTCGACCGGTTCGAGGGCATGAGCTTCGGCCGCAACGCGCTGCCCAAGGGCACGGTGGAGTAAAAGGCCATGGAGCCTCTGTATTCGGAGCTCGACGAGGGCGAGCTCGAACTGCCCAGCCAGCCGATGACGCTCAACGTCGGGCCGGCGCACCCCGCCATGCACGGCACGGTGCGCTGCGTCCTCGAGCTGTCCGGCGAGACGATCCTCAAGGCCGACGTGCAGATCGGCTACCTGCACCGCGGCTTCGAGAAGATGTGCGAGCGCGGCACCTGGTCGCAGGTGTTCCCGTACGTCGACCGCTGCAACTACGTCTCGCCGATGCTCAACAACGTCGGCTTCGCGCTCGCCGTCGAGAAGATGCTCGGCGTCACCGTGCCCGAGCGCTGCCAGTACTACCGCGTCGCGCTCGGCGAGCTCGCGCGCATCGCCGATCACCTCACCTGCAACGGCGCCATGGCCATGGAGCTCGGCGCGTTCACGCCCTTCCTCTGGTTCATGAAGGCGCGCGAGATGATCTACGACATCATGGAGGAGGAGACCGGAGCGCGCATCACGCACTCGTTCGGTCGCGTCGGCGGCATGGCCAAGCCCCCGACCCCCGCCTTCGCCGAGATGGTGCGCTCCGCGGTGCCGCACGTGCTCGCCATCCTCGCCGAGGGCGAGGGGCTGCTCCTGCGCAACCGCATCTTCATCGACCGCCTGCAAGGCGTCGGCGTGATCAAGCCCGAGGACGCCGTCGCGCTCGGCTGGACGGGCCCCTGCCTGCGCTCGACCGGCGTGCCGTACGACGTGCGCAAGGCGCACCCCTACCTCGTCTACGATCGCTTCGACTTCGACGTGCCGGTCGGCTCGGCGGGCGACAACTGGGACCGCTTCATGGTCCGCCTCGAGGAGATCCGCCAGAGCGCGCGCATCCTCGAGCAGTGCCTCGCGCAGATGCCCAAAGACGGCCCCATCAACGTCGAGGACCCGCGCATCATCCTGCCACCGAAGGACGAGGTCTACTCGACCATCGAGGGCACCATCCAGCACTTCAAGATCGTGATGGAGGGCATCCAGGTGCCCGCGGGCGAGGTCTACTCCTACACCGAGGGCGGCAACGGCGAGCTCGGCTTCTACCTCGTCTCCGACGGCAGCGGCACGCCCTACCGCGTGCGCATCCGCCCCCCCTGCTTCGCGGTCACCGGCGCCCTCCAGCAGCTCATCGAGGGGCTCATGGTGCCCGACATCGTGCCGACGTTCGGCTCGCTCAACATGATCGGCGGCGAGTGCGACCGCTGACGCGCCGCCGCGGCTGACCTCCAGACTTCCTGGTTACCGAGATGCCCAACTTCCAGCTCGACGGTCGCGAGATCCCCTTCGAACCCGGCGACACGATCATCCGCGCGGCGCACCGGCAGGGCATCGAGATCCCCCACTATTGCTGGCACCCGGGCCTCTCGGTCGCGGCCAACTGCCGCATGTGCCTCGTCGAGATCGCCCCCCCGCCGGGCGGTCGCCCCATGCTCCTCGACGTGCTCGAGTGGAGCGCCGAGGTCGGCGACTACGTCGTCGCGAAGAAGCCCAAGCTGCAGCCCGCCTGCCAGATGTTCGTCGCCGACGGCATGGTCGTGAAGAGCGACTCGAGCGACGAGGTCGCGCGCGCGCGCGCCGCGGTGCAGGAGCTGCTGCTGCTCAACCACCCGGTCGACTGCCCCATCTGCGACCAGGCCGGCGAGTGCCGCCTGCAAGACTACTGGCTCGAGCACCAGACGACGAAGAAGCGCATGCGCGACGAGCCGGTGCACAAGCCGAAGGCCGTCGTCTTCGGGCCCACCATCGTCTACGACGCCGAGCGCTGCATCCTCTGCACGCGCTGCGTGCGCTTCTGCGAAGAGGTCGCGAAGGATCCCGTCCTCGACAAGCGCGAGCGCGGCAACCTCTCCGAGATCGTCGTCTCGCCGGGCCGCCAGCTCGACCACGACTACACGCTCATGACCGAGCACGTCTGCCCGGTCGGCGCGCTCACCAGCCGCGATTTTCGCTTCAAGGCGCGCGTCTGGTTCCTGCGCAGCGCGCGCACGCTCTGCACCGGCTGCGCGACGGGCTGCAACGCCTACCTCGACTTCGACCCGCGCACGCAGGCGCCCGCGCGCCACCGGCCGCGCGACAACATGGCGGTCAACCAGTACTGGATGTGCGACGAGGGCATGCTCTCGTACCACCGCATCGCCGAGGGGCGCGTGCTCGACGCGCGCGTCGGCGGCGCGAAGGCGACGGTCGAGGCCGCGCTCGCCGAGGCCGCGCGCCTCTTCGCCGGCGTCTCGGCCGCCCAGGTCGCCATCGTGCTCGGCCCGCAGCACGCGAGCGAGGACGTCTTCGCGCTCGTCGATCTCGCGCGCCGCCACCTCGTGGGCGCCACGCTCTTCGTCGCCGGCAAGCCGGCCGGCAAGGGCGACTCCATCCTCATGCACGAGGACAAGAACCCCAACCGCGCAGGCGTCGCGGCGCTCGCACCCGAGGCGAAGAGCTACGACGACTTCGTCGCGGCCGTGCGCGCCGGGCGCGTCACGCACGCCATCGCGCTCGGTGGCCACGCGCCGTCGGCGTCCGACGCACTCGGCAAGCTCGCCGCGCTCGTCACGCTCGCGACGCACGACGCCGAGCTCACCGCGCCCGCCCACGTCGTGCTCCCGGCCTGCGTCTGGGCCGAGGCCGAGGGCACCTTCGTCAACGCCAAGGGCGTCGCGCAGGTCAGCGAGAAGGCCCTCGAGCCGCGCGGCGCCGCCCGCCCGGCCTGGGAGCTCGTCGGCCGCCTCGGCCGCGCGCTCGGCTTCGCCACCGACGCGCGCACCCTCAAGGATCTTCGCCGGGCGCTCGCGCCGGCGCCTGCACCCTCCGCCAACGAGCTGGGAGCCTGAGTCGCCATGGACAGCGTCTCGTTCGTCTTCGCGCTCCTCAAGATCGCGCTCATCCTCGGCTTCCTCGTCACCCTCACGGCCGTGCTCACCTGGGTCGAGCGTCGGCAGTGCGCGCTGATTCAGGACCGCGTCGGCCCCAACCGCGCGGTCGTGTACGTGCCGGGTCTCGCGCTCAAGCTCCTCGCGGGCGGCGGCGGGCTGGGCCTCGGCGCGGCGCTCGCGGCTGCCGGCATGGCGCTGCGCGAGCACCCCAAGGCGATGGTCGTCTGCTTCGCCGCGGCGGCGGTCGTCGCGCTCGCGGGCGTGGTGGGCGCCGTGCGCGTCCCGAGCGGCACCGTGGGCATCCGCCTCGCCGGCATGCTGCACCCCGTCGCCGACGGCATCAAGTTCATCACCAAGGAAGACTTCGTCCCGCCCAACGGCGACCGGTTGCTGCACGCGCTCGGCCCGATCATCGCGCTCTTCCCCGCGCTCGTGACGCTCGCGGTCGTGCCGTTCGGCGACACGCTCGCCGTCCAGCTCGGCGCGGGGGGCAACCTCTGGTCGCGGCTCGCCCACGGACGCATCGGCTGGGCCGACAGCCTCCGGCACTACCACGCCGCGGTGCCGCGCTTCGGCATGCCCACGCTCTCGCCCGATCTGCTGCCCGTCCCCTTGCAGATCGTCGATCTCGACGTCGGCATCCTCTACATCTTCGCGCTCGCCGGCACGGGCATCATCGGCGCCGCGGTCGCGGGCTGGTCGTCCGACAACAAGTACGCCCTGCTCGGCGGCCTGCGCGCCGCCAGCCAGATGGTCAGCTACGAGGTCGCCATGGGCCTCTCGCTCGTCGGCGCCTTCATGATCTCGAGCTCGCTGCGCCTCGACGACATCGTGCGCTGGCAGAGCGAGCACACGTGGGGCATCTTCGTGCAGCCCTTCGCGTTCGTGCTCTTCCTCGCCACCGCGGTCGCCGAGCAGAAGCGCACCCCGTTCGACGCCCCCGAGGGCGAGAGCGAGATCGTCGCGGGCTACTTCCTCGAGTACTCGGGGATGAAGTTCTCGATGTTCATGATGGGCGAGTACATGGAGCTCATCGTGTCGAGCGCGCTGCTCGTCACCATCTTCCTCGGCGGCTACGCGATCCCCTTCGTGCACCGCGACGGCATCACGCTCGCGTTCGGCGACCGGGTGCTCTGGCAGGCCGCGCTGCCGCACGTCGCGCTCGTCGCGCTGAGCGTGCTCGTCTTCTTCGGCAAGCTCCTCGCCGTCTGCTTCTTGCAGCTGTTCATCCGCTGGACGGTGCCCCGCTTCCGCTACGATCAGGTCATGCGCCTCGGCTGGCGCCGGCTGCTGCCCGCCGCGCTGGTCAACATGATGCTGACGGGCGCCGCGCTCATCGCCGTCGACCACGCGAGCGCGGGCATCGACCAGGCGCTCCGCATCGCCGCCGACGTGTGCAACGCGGTCGTCGTGCTGGGCTTCGCGTACGGGGGCGTGGCGTTCGTCCGCTTCCTCGCGAGCCGCCCGAAGCCGCAGCAGGAGCTGCTCTCGACGTCGGCGCAGCGCGCGCACGCCCAGGGCGGCGCCCACACCTCTCCGATGCAGGCCTGACGGAGCCCCCGATGACCACCCCCACGACCGCCCGCGCCATCGTCGGCAAGCCCGTCCCGCGCCCCGCCCGCGACGCCACCGCGCGCAGCTTCGTGCCCGAGATCCTCAAGGGCATCCGCGTGACGATGCGCCACTTCTTCGTCAACACGAAGCAGATCGCGTTCGACCAGCGCAACGACCCGGTCCTCGACGGGTTCGCCGATGGGCTCAACCTCATCAGCTACCCCGAGCAGAAGCGACCGTACCCCGATCGCAACCGCGGCCTGCACCGCCTGCTGCACCGCGACGACGGCTCGCCGCGCTGCGTGGCCTGCCTCTGCTGCTCGACGGCGTGTCCGGCGCAGTGCATCCACATCGTGCCGGCCGAGTACCCCGCGGGCGACGCCCGCCGCGGCTACGAGCGCTTCCCGGGCGAGTTCGTCATCGACGAGCTTCGCTGCATCTTCTGCGGGTTCTGCGTCGAGGCGTGCCCCTGCGACGCCATCCGCATGGACACGGGCCACCACGCGACGCCCTACGACTCGCGCGACCAATTCATCTACCGCAAGGACATGCTCATGTCCTTCACCGGCCGCGACGGCTCGCAGACGACCGAGAACCCGCGCCACGAGCCCGGCGAGGCGACGCACCCCGGGGTCGATCGCCACCACGCGCACTGAGCCGGCCCCGTGCCGACCGGCACCACTCGAACGGAGCCGACCGGCAGCGCGCACGCTGAGCCGCCCCCGGGGCGTGCTACTACGCGTCGGCCATGAGCCAAGAGTTCGAGCCGGTCATCGGCCTCGAGGTGCACGCGCAGCTGCTGACGCGGACGAAGGCGTTCTGCTCCTGCTCGACGTC
>CAITLX010000279.1 GCA_903893335.1 uncultured delta proteobacterium
CGACGCGGCGCCCGGCGCGAGGTCGGCGGCGGGCACGACGGCGAGCTCGGCGCCGCGCGCGTCGAACAGATCGAGGCTCGCCTCGTGCATCCACCCCGCGCCGTGCGAGCCGCTGCCCACCGACGCGAGCACCTCCTGCGCGAGCAGCATGCCGACGATCTCGCGCGACACGACGAAGTCGCCCGCGGTGTGCACGGGGCCGACGAGCCGCCGCGTGTTGGGCGAGCGCACCTCGACGACGAGCCGCGGCCCGGCGCCGCGCGACGCGCGCGCGCGACGCGCCGCGAGCAGGCGCACGATCTGGTCGGCGTCGGCGCGCTCGACGTCGGCGGTCGGCACGTGATCGGCGAGCAGCAGCGCGGTGTCGAACGAGCGCGCCGCGAGCGCGCGATCGAGCACCGCCGGCGAGCAGGTGTCGCCCACCTCGACCTCGATGGCGAGCGCGTCGCTCGCGTGGGCGCTCGCCGCCGCGCGGGCCGCGGCCTCGTCGCGCGCGTCCACGAGCAGCGTCATCTGCGCGAGCCCGTCGACCTGCGCGGCGAGTCGGCCCACGAGATCGGCGAAGCTGGGCTTGTGCCCGACCACGAGCAGCGCGCGCGTCAGCGACGGCGCGGCGTGCGCGACCGCCGAGGGCTGCGGCGCGGGCAGCGAGCCGCCGAGCGCGAGCGGCTCGTCGAGGTCGGCGAGCACGACGAGCTGCGTGCCCGCCACGATCGGCGTCGCGCCGCTCGGCGCGAGCCTCGGGCGCGCTCCGGGGTCCGGCGGCACGACCCCCACCAGCACGGCGTTGGTGATGGCCGCGTGGGCCTCGCCGAACGTGCGCCCCACCGTCGCGGCGGGCGCGTCGTGGAAGTGCAGCGACGACGAGCGCAGCGAGAGGATCGCGTGCAGCACCTCGAAGATGCGCGGCTGGCGCACGCTCTGCACGAGCAGCCCCGCGATCGCCTCGCGCGACGCGACGACGCTCGTCTCCCCCTCGCCGCCGACCAGGCCGAGCAGCGCGCGCCCCTCGTCGTCGGGGACCTCGACGACGACCGGCAGGGGGCCGAGCCCCTTGGGGCGGCGGTGGGCGGCGCGTCGCAGGGCGAGCGTCGCGCGCAGGGCCCACCGGTCGGCGGCCTCCCCCTCCTCGAAGGCCGCCTCGGGGAGCACGAGCGCGACGCGGGCGCGCCCGGGCGCCACGCGCCGCACCACGTCGGCGCGCGTCGGATCGCCCGTGCGCACGATCCAGCGCAGCCGGCGCCGCCCCCCTTCTCGGTCGAGCCGCTCGACCAGCTCGCTCTCGATGTCGGCGCGCGCCCGCTCGGCGAGCACCACGACCGTGAGCCGGCGCCCCGTCGCGGCGAGCTCGCGCACCACGACGCCCGCGCGCGAGTTCCACCCGAGCAGCACGACGTGGCCGCGCTCGACCACCTCGGCGCGCCCCTTGCGGAGGTCGTCGAGGCGCGCGCTGAAGATCGACGCGAAGGCGCCCGTGAGCCAGCCGACGAACACGATGCCCGTCATCGTCGCGCTCACGCCGAGCGCGCGGCGCAGCAGCCCCGTGTCGGAGTTGACGTTGCCGCCGTCGAGCATGCGGTTGAGCGCCCACCAGAAGCCCTTGGACGCCGCCGACAGGTCGTCCTGGCCCGAGAACAGCGCCCAGGCGACGGCGCCGAAGGCGCCCGCGATGGCGAAGCCCGTGGCCGACATGACCAGCAGCTGCCGCGGGGCGCTCGCGCCGAGGAAGCGGTCGAGCGCGTAGGCCGCCCGCGCCACGAGACCGTGCTCGCGCCGACGCCTCACCCGCACCTCCGGGTGCTACGCTGCGCCGCCGTGGCACACGAGACGATCAATGGCGCTCCCTGGGAAGAATCACGCGTCCTCACGATGGTGCTCGCCGGCGGCGAGGGGCGTCGGATGGGCCCGCTCACGCTCGACCGCGCCAAGCCCGCCGTGCCGTTCGGCGGAAGGTACCGCGTCATCGACATCCCGTTGTCGAACTTCGTCAACTCGGGGCTCTTTCGCATCAAGATCCTGACCCAGTACAAGAGCGCGTCGCTCGAGGAGCACATCGCGCGCAACTGGCGGCTCTCGCCGATGCTCGACAACTTCATCGAGACCATCCCGGCCCAGCAGCGCACGGGCAAGAGCTGGTTTCGAGGGTCGGCCGACGCGGTGTTCCAGACCCAGCACGTCATCACCGACGAGGCGCCCGACCAGGTCGTCATCTTCGGCGCCGACCACGTCTTCAAGATGGACGTGCGCCAGATGCTCACGCACCACCACGCGATGCGCGCGCACCTGACCGTCGCGGCCATCCCCGTGCCGCGCGAGGAGGCGCGGGCGTTCGGCGTCATCGAGGCCGACGCCGAGGGGCGCATCGTCGCGTTCCACGAGAAGCCCGAGGACCCGCCCCCCATGCCCGGGCGCCCCGACATGGCCCTCGCGTCGATGGGCAACTACATCTTCGAGACCCAGGCGCTGCTCGACGAGCTCGCGCACGACGCGGCGCGCGACGGCTCGAGCCACGACTTCGGCAAGGACGTCGTCCCGGCGGCCGTCACCGGCGGTCGCCGCGTCTACGTCTACGACTTCCAGTCCAACCGCGTCGCGGGCGAGGGGGAGCGCGAGCGCGGCTACTGGCGCGACATCGGCACGGTGCAGGCCTACTGGGAGGCGCAGATGGACCTCGTCGCCATCCACCCCCTGTTCAACCTCTACAACCAGCGCTGGCCGCTTCGCACCGGCCAGAGCCACGACCCGCCCGCCAAGTTCGTGTTCCGCGACGAGGCCTC
>CAITLX010000280.1 GCA_903893335.1 uncultured delta proteobacterium
CCACCCGATGCCGATGGGCATCAACTCGACCTTCTACCGGGGGCGCCCCGCCTGCACCAACTGCGGCTACTGCCACTTCGGCTGCCCGGTGGACGCCAAGGCCTCCACCGCCGTGACCGTCATTCGCGACGCGTTGCAGACGGGCAACGTCACCGTGCTCGCCGAGTGCTGCGTGGTCGGCATCGACACCGAGCCCTCGGGCGCGCACGCGACCGGCGTGCGCTACCTCGACGCCGAGGGCGCGCCGCAGACGCTCACGGCGCGGCACGTCGTGGTCGCCACCAACGCGATCGAGACGCCTCGGCTGCTGCTCGCCTCGACGAGCGCGGCGCACCCCGACGGGCTCGGCAACGGGTCGGGGCTGGTGGGGCGCTACCTCATGTTCCACGTCAATTTCGAGGCGATCGGCGTCTTCCCCTTCGACGTGCGCAGCTACCGCGGTCGCATCGTGACCCACGCGCTCGCCGACTTCACCGTGAAGCCCGACGGCGCCGACGCGGGCTGGGTGCGCGGCGGCTACGTCGAGCTCGGCGGGCAGATCCGCCCCGTCGCCGAGGCCAAGCGCGTGCCGTGGCGGCTGGCCAAGGCGCTCATGGTCGATGGGGGTTACATGTACCGCATCGCGAGCGTCGCGATGATGGGCGAGGACATGCCGCAGCGCTCGAACCGGGTCGAGCTCGACCCGAAGGTGCGCGACGTCTACGGCCGTCCGGTCGCGCGCGTCGTCTACGCGCGCCACGCGCACGACCAGGCGGTGGTCGACAGGTACATGCCCAAGCTCGAGGAGATCGCGCGCGCGGCGGGCGCGACCGAGGTCATGCCCATCGACGACGGCGCGACGGGCATCCCCGACACCAAGCACCTGCTCGGCACCTGCCGCATGGGCACCGACGCGGCCGCGTCGGTGACCGACGCGTGGGGCCGCCTGCACGAGGTGGACAACGTCTGGATCGCCGACGGCAGCACCTGGCCGACCTCCACCGCGTTCAACCCCACGCTCACGCAGATGGCGCTCGCGTACCGCACCGCGGCGTACATGGCCTCGCCCGAGGACCCGCGCCCGTGAGGCCCTGGCTCCTCCTCGCGCTCGCGTGCCTGCCGCTCGCGTGCGCCTCCAGCGACGGGGGCGAGGCGCCCGCTGCGAGCGCCGCTCCCGACGCCGCGCTGGGGCTGGGCACCGACCCGGCCATCGTGGCGCGCTGCCTCTCGTGCCACGAGGACGCCGTGGGCGCCGCGTGGGCGCATGGCTCGTCGCACCGCGTGCTGTTCGACTGCGACGGCTGCCACCACATCGGCGACGACGTGCCGCACACGAAGGCGCCCGCGCTGCCCACCTGCGACACCTGCCACAGCGAGGTCGCGCACCCCGCGGGGGCCGTGTGCGCGGGGTGTCACGATCCGCACGGCAGCGCGAACGCGTTCCTCGTGCGCGAGCGCGTGCGCCTGCCCGACGGCGGCAGCGCGCCCGTCCACGTCGGCGCGGCCGAGGGGTCGAGCGCCGACGGCCTCGTGCGGCAGGGGAGCGACGCGGGCGCGGCGGGCACGGGGCTCTGCGAGGTGTGCCACACGGCGACCGCGCACTACCGCGCGTCGGGCGACGCCGCGGCGCACGCGACGACCTTCTGCGGCGAGTGCCACGATCACCAGCGGGGCTTCCCGCCGCCCGATGCGGGCGAGTAGAGTCGGCGGGCTCCAGCAAGCCACCCCATGAAGAAGCCCTCGCTCCGCACCGCGCTCGCCGTCGGCATCCCCGTCGCGCTCGTCCTCGCCCTCGGCCTGTGGGCCGGCGGGCGCATCCTCTGGTACCGAGGCTGGTCGCGCGGCACGCGCACCGGCTACGTGCGCAAGCTCTCGGTGAAGGGCCCCCCCTACTGCAAGTACTACTCGGGCGAGATGGTCATGCAGGGCGCCGGCCCCGGTCAGCCGCAGGAGGTGTGGGAGTTCTCCACCGACGACAGCGACGAGGCCTCGCCGCTCGCCGCGGAGCTTCACGCGGCCGAGAAATCGGGAAAGCGCGTGACGGTGGCGTACCGCCAGGACCTGCACTCGCTCTACCGCTGCACGCCCTCGGAGTATTTCGTCACCGCAGTCGAGCCATGACGCTCGATTTCACCGTGCGGGTGGAGCCCTGACGCTCGGTTTCACCGTGCGGGTGGAGCCGTGACGCTCGCGTTCGCCCCGACGCGCGCGAGCGCGCGGTCGTGCACGCGGCCGAGGGTGGCGAGCGCGACGCAGGCGCCGACGAGGCAGAGGAACATGTCCGACTGCGTGTCCCACACGTAGCCCTGCGTGCCGAGGAAGGCGTCGCCCGCGCTGCCGCTCGCGGCGCCTACCCACCACTCGATCATCTCGTAGAGGGCGCTGATGGCGGTCGCGACCGACACGACGAGGAACGCGAGCCATTTGCCGGGGCGCAGCGGCGAGGTGCGCACGAGCACCTCGCGGATGACGATGGCGGGCACGAAGCCCTGCACGAAGTGGCCGACCTTGTCGTAGTCGTTGCGCGCGAGCAGCCCGACGTCGCGCAGCCAGTTGAACGCCGGCACCTCGGCGTACGTGTAGTGCCCACCGACGAAGAGCACGCACGCGTGCAGCGCGGCGAGCGCGTACGTGAGGTCGGTGAGGGGAAAGCGCCGGTAGGTCGCCGCGATCGCGACGAGCGCGACGAGCGCCGGGGCGACCTCGAGCCAGAAGGTGAAGCGGTCGCGCGGCGCGATCGCCGCCCAGGCGAAGACGGCGGCGACCGCGACGAGCAGGGCGGCGTGGCGCCGCCCCCTCGTGTCGCCCACGCGCGACGCCCCCCCCGGGTGCGTCATTCGACGGCGGCGTCGGCGGCGGCGTCGATGTCCGCGTCGGCGGCGGCAGCGTCGTCCGCCCCCGCGTCACCGACGACGGCCGCGGTTCCGCACGCGCCGAGGTTGCCCGAGTTGGCGGGGTCGAACGCGACGCAGGTGTCGGTGCCCGAGCAGTCGCTGTCGGCGCAGCAGAACGTGCCGCAGAAGCCCGTCGTCACGGTGTCGGTCGGGCCGACGCAGGTGAGGTTGGGGCCGCAATAGGGGCCCACGTCGATGTCGCAGGCCTCGCCGAGCTTGGCGTCGTTCGGGGCCGGGTAGCACTCGAAGCCGCTCTGCCCGAAGTCGCACGCCTCGCCGGCGGCGGTGTCGCAACCCTCGTTGGTGATCGGGTTGCAGGCGTAGGTGTCGGTGCCGAGGCCGCACGCGGCGGGCAGGGCGTAGTCGCCGGAGGGGGCCACGTCGGCCTTCGCGTCGGTCGATACGTGCGTGTCCGCCTTCGCGTCGGTGGCGACGCCGGCGTCGGCGGCGGGAGCAGCCGAGTCGCTGCTGCTGCAGCTTGCGCTGGCGAGGAGGAGGGCGGGGCCGACGATCGAGAGGAGGTGATGGCGCATGAGGGGTCCTTCCGGGGGGGAGCCCGCCGGGCGGGCAACGCGCAGACGTAGACGACGGGCTTCGTGGAGGGAAGCGCATTCGCCGCAGCGCCTGCGGCGCGTCGGCGCGGTGTACAATGCCGAGATGCGAAAGCGCTTCCTTCCCCGCGTGGTCCTCGGCCTGTTCGCGGCGAGCGCGTGCGTGCTCGGGTGCGGCTCGACGGTCGACCCGGCCAGCGGTCCCGACGGCGGCGGAGCGGGCGCGGACGGCGCGACCGACGCCCCTGCGGAGGCCTCGGACGGCGCGACGTGCGACGAGG
>CAITLX010000281.1 GCA_903893335.1 uncultured delta proteobacterium
CCCGCGCCCGGCGCCGCGCGCGGCGCGCTCCGGGCCTCCTTCGCGGCCGCGGCGGCGGCGCGCGCGGAGGCGTGGGGGCGGCCGAAGCGCGCGGTGAACCAGAAGCGCGAGCCTCGGCCGAGCTCGCTCGAGACGCCGATGTCGCCGCCGAGCAGGCGCGCGAGCTGCCGGGAGATCGCGAGCCCGAGCCCCGTGCCGCCGTGGCGCCGCGTGCTCGAGCCGTCGGCCTGCACGAAGAGATCGAAGATGCGCTCGAGGTCGAGCGGCGCGATGCCGATGCCGTCGTCCTCGACCTCGAAGCGCAGCGTGACGCCCGCGTCGTCGCTGGCGACCCGGCTGACGCGGGTCAGCGTCGAGCCGTGATCGGTGAACTTGATCGCGTTGGCCAGGAGGTTGACGAGCACCTGGCGCAGCCGGCCCGGGTCCCCCTCGAGGTCGAGCGGCACGTCGTCGCCCACCTCGAGCACCAGCCGCACGCCCTTGTCGGCGGCGCGGCCGGCGAGCATGGCGAGCGTCCGGTCGAGCAGCTCGTCGAGGCGGAACGCCTCGCGCGCGAGATCCATGTGACCGGCCTCGATCTTCGAGAAATCGAGGACATCGTTGACGATCTGCAGCAGCCCGCGCGCCGAGCTCTGGATGATCACCGCCTGCTCGCGCTGCGCCGGGGTGAGACCTGCGTCGAGCAGCAGCTCGGTCATGCCGAGCACGCCGTTCATCGGCGTGCGGATCTCGTGGCTCATGCGCGCGAGAAACTCGCTCTTCGCGCGGGCGGCCCCCTCGGCGGTGTCGCGCGCCGCGCGCAGCTCGTCCTGCGTCCGCAGCAGCGCGGCGTTCTGCTCGCCGAGCCGCCGCCCCACCTCGACGACGCCGCGCGCCGTCTCGTCGACCTCGTTGACCGCGATCGGATCGAGGTGTTGGTCGAAGCGCCCCGCGCCGATGCCCCGCACCGTGTCGCGGATGCGCGTGAGCGGGTCGGCGATCTGCCGGCTCATCGCGCCAGCCTTCCGGTAGAGGTAGGCGAAGAACGCGGAGTAGAACGCGACGAGGCCCGCGACGAGCCACACGGCGACGTGCCCGATGCGCGCGCTCAGCGTGACGGCCTTCGCGTCGATCGAGGCCTGCGGGACGACGACGAGCAGCTTCCACCCCGTCGCCACGACCGTGCTCCACGCGGTGCGCTTGGTGCCGCCGTGCAGCTCGAGGTCGGCGAGGCCGTCGCGCTGGCCGGCGAGCAGCGACGGGAGCGGGCCGAGGTCGCCGCGCCGCAGCAGGTTGAACTGCTCGGGCTTGAAGGTGTCCTTGAGGACGGCCGCCTGGTAATCGACGTCGGTCAGCTCGACGAGGCCGAAGTCGCGCTCGCCGCCTGCGGGCAGCGCGAGGATCGTGCCGGTGCGGCCGACGAGCACGCCGTAGCCGCCCCAGGGGATCGACAGCGCGAGCACGCGCCGGACGAGCGTCGCGACCGTGACGTCGGCGCCGACGACGCCCTCGAGGAAATCGCCGCGGTAGACGGGCGCGATGCACGAGGCCATGAAGCCCTGGCCTGCCGGGTCGACGTAGACGTCCGTCCAGGTGACCGCCCGCGACGGATCGTGGGCGGCGTCGGCCTCGTAGTAGAAATTGAACGAGGGGATGTCCATGTCCGGCGCGAACTGCTCGACCGCGTCCATGAACGGGTAGATGCGGTTGAGCGAGTCGTGCGTGTTCAGGTACGCCTGCACCCAGAGCGGGTTGTTGCGCACGAGCGAGCGGAGCATCGGATCGAGGCGCTCCGTCCTCAGGAGCTTGTCGCTCGAGCCGCCACCGGCGCGCGTGCGCGCGCTGTAGTAGAGCGCCGAGCCGCCGTCGTCCTTCAGCTTGTAGCCCATCCCCTTGGGCGACACGCCGTAGCGGGCGAGCCGCGCCGTCCGCTCGGCGTCGTCGAGGTGCAGCGGGGCGGTGAGAGCCAGGCCGGCCGCGTCGCGCAGGACGCTCACCGAGGCCGCGACCGATCGCAGCTCCTGGTCGAGCAGCGCGGCCTCGCGCGTCGCGATGCGCGACACCTCGTCGCCGGCGACCGAGCGGACCGCGGCGCGGTTCTCGCTGAGGACGAAGCGGTTGGCCGCGACGTACGCGACGATCAGCACGACCTCGACGAGCAGCAGCGGGATCAGGGCCGAGCGCGCGAACGCGCGCCAGATCCAGATGCGGAGCGGCTGGGGCCTCGGCGGGGGCTTGGACATGTTGCGCGGCACGGCGTGCGGGGCCACGCCGCGGCCAATAGAGGAGCCGCGCGACCGCACGTCAAGCCGAGCGCGCTCGGCGCGCGCCAATCGTCGGGCCTGGAGGGACGTTCCGAGGTGGCGCGGCTCTCCGCGTGGTAAATTCGCGGCTTGCGACGCGGCCCATCCCGCGTCGAGGGAGCCCTCGCATGCGCGTCCGCACCGCACTCGTCCTCGTCGCCTCCTGCTCGGCCATCGGTTGCAGCTCGAGCGACGACGCATCCCCCCCCCTCGATCAGGGCAACCTCGACGCCGGGTCGGACGCCGCCACCGACGCGGCGAGCGACGCCGACGCGGCGCCGCCGATCGATCCGGCGCCGTTCGAGATCGTCCCCGAGTCGTGCGCGTTCACCTGCCCGGTCGCCTCGTGCGCCGAGACGACGACGCCGTACGCGTGCCCCGCGCTCGGCGACTGGACGAAGATCGGCCACGCCGCCGCGTGCCCCGCGTGGGACGGCACCAACCCGGCGCCGCAGCAGGGCAAATGCACCGTGTCCGCCCCGACGGGCGAGGCGGCGAAGTACACCGGCGTCGATCCCGACGACGCGACGACCTGGGTGCTGCCCGACGCGCGCCGCGCGCACGTCGACGGCGCCGAGTGGCTCTTCGACGAGGCCGACATGCGCCCCGGCGGCCCGACGCTCGTCGTGCCGATCCCGGGCTCGACGCTCGCTGCGGTGGTCGACGCGGGGTACGCGACGCACGCGGTGCGGCTCGTCGACGTCTCGAAGATCGCGTCGGGCTCGTCGCCGATGATCGCGTACGAGAAGTTCCCCGTGCCCGAGACGCTGACGAGCGCCGCGGTGTTCGTCGCGCCCGACCTGCTGCTGGTCGGCACCGCCGACGGCTTCGTGCGGGCGTTCCGCGTGAACGTCGCGGACAAGGTGCTGACGCGCGACGACGCGAGCTCGATCCACCTGCCGCAGGGCGTGAACGACCTCGCCAAGCCGGCGCCGTACGCCGTCGGTGGGCTCGCCGTGACCCCCGATGGCAGGTACCTCGTGGTCACGCCCATCTTCAACACGAGCACGTTCGTCTACGATCTGACCGCGCCGAGCGCGCCGGTCGGGCAGCTCTCGCTCGGCAAGGGGGGCACGTTCGCGGTCGCGTTCGACCCGGCCGACACCGAGGGGCGCTGGGCCTACGCGAGCGCGTGGGGCGGCCACGCCGCGCACGAGATCGATCTCGCCGACCGCGCGGCGCCCAAGCTCACGCGCTCGTTCAAGATCGACAAGAACCCGCAGGGCATCGCCTTCCTCGACGCGCGCTGGATGGCGGTCGCCAACGATCTCGGCGACGCCATCTCGCTGGTCGATCGCACGACGGGCACCGTGCACGACGTGCCGGTCGACGCGGCCACCACGCTGCACGGCAAGGAGCCGTCGAACCTCGCCTGGGACGCGCCCAACCACCGCCTGTACGCGACGCTCGCGGGCGCCGACATGATCGCGGCCTGGAGCGTCGACCTCGCGCAGACGCCGCCGACGCTCACGCGCCAGGGCAGCCTCGCGACGTCGTGGTGGCCGAGCTCGGTCGCCGTGCTGCCGAACGGCGACGTGCTCGCCACCTCGTTCCGCGGCCACGCCGGCGGCACGAAGGACGTGAACGGCGACGAGGCGCGACCGATGCAGGGCACGATCCAGCTCGTGCCCGCGCCGAGCGCGGCCGACCTCGCCGCCGCCGACGTGCTCGCGCAGCGCGCGCACGACGCGGGCAACCTCGCAGGCGCGCCGAAGGTCACCTGCCCCTCGGGAGCCTCCGACTTCCCCGTCCCGTCCACCAACGAGGCGGGCCCCTCGCCGCTCATCGACCACGTCTTCATCGTGCTGCGCGAGAACAAGACGTTCGACGGCGTGTTCGGCGATCTCCCCGGCGTCGCGGGCGACGCGCAGCGGACGCTCAAGGCCGACCCGGCCGACATGGACAAGCTCTGGGCGAGCCTGCGCGATCTCGCGCGCACGTTCACCACGAGCGACAACCACTACACGTCCGCCGAGGTCTCCAACCAGGGCCACACCTGGGCGACGTTCGGCCGCTCGAGCGACTTCACCGAGCGCACCTGGTTCGAGAACGGTTACTCGCGAAATATCTGGGCGTCGCCCGCGCAGCCGCAGGGCACGAGCGACATCGGCACGCCCATCGAGGGCTCCATCTTCCAGTGGCTCGTCGACCAGAAGGTCGGCGTCGACATCTTCGGCGAGGCCGAGGGGCTGCCCAACACCCCGTCGGGTTCGCCCGGGGTGTTCGACCTCGATTACCCCGGCGGCTTCATCCAGAGCATGGGCCACCCCGACAACGAGAAGGCGTGCTGGGTCGCGATGCGCGCGCGCGTGCGCTGCGACCTCGGGCAGGTCGTGTTCATGACGCTGCCGAACGACCACACGCTCGGCGTGTCGAACGGCCAGGCGTCGCCCGAGGCGATGATCGCGGTCAACGACGAGGCGACGGGGCTGCTCGTCGACGCCATCTCGCACAGCCCGTTCTGGAAGAGCTCGCTCATCGTCATCACCGAGGACGACCCGGCGCAGGGGGGCGATCACGTCAACCAGCACCGCGTGCCGGTCGTGCTCGCGTCGCCCTGGGTGCGCCGCGGCTACGTCAGCAAGATGCACACCGACCCGAGCTCCTTCTACAAGGTCCTCGCGAACGTGCTCGGCAAGCCGTACCCCAACGAGCAGGTGGCCACCGCGGCGCTGCCGCTCGACTGGTTCACCTCCACGCCGGACTACACGCCGTACGTCCACGTGCCGCGCAAGTGGCCGCTCACCTGCGGCGTGCAGCAGACGCGCGCCGAGCAGCGCCTGCACGACTCGTGGAGCTTCGACGACGTCGACGAGCAACCGGGGCTCGACCAGCAGGTGTTCCGCGCGCTGCGCGGCACGCCGCTCACCGAGTTGCCGCCCGACGTCGAGGCCGCCGTGGCGCGTCGCGAGCAGGCGCGCGAGGCGCGCTAGCGGGGGCGGGCGAGCCCGCCACGCGCGCCCACGCAGCGACGAGGCTCGGTCAGGGCCCGCCGAGCGCGGTCGTCCGCGAGTTCACGAAGACCACCCACTCGGTCGTGCCCGGCTGGGCGCCCGGGTAGGCGAGCGCCAGCGCGTTCACGAGCCGGTGGCCGGCGCGCGCGAGCGCCGAGGGGAGGGCCGTGCGGACCACGACCTCGCGCAGCGACGCGAGGTCGCTCGCGTCGAGGACCGCCTCGCTCGTGCCGAGGCGAAGATCCCACCCGCGCGCGTCGAGCGGGGCGATCGACAGCGAGCCGTCGCAGCCCGCGGCGAGCTCGGCCGGCGCGCTCCACGTCACGGGGAACGTGATGCGGCTGCTCGACGGCCCCGACACGAACGCGAGCCCGGCGCCGAACACCGCCTGTCCGCTGGCCTGGCTCACGGCGGCCACCCAGCCGCCGTCGCAGCAGACGCAGTCGGCGTTGGAGCGGTCGGGCTCGACCAGCACGAGCTCATCGAACGCTGGCGCGGGCGCCGTCGTGCCGCCGAGCGGGGCCGAGCCGCACTGCGTGCCGAAGCCGGTGTCGGCGTACGCGGTCGCGCGCGCGGCGGCCTCGTCGAGCGGCGTCGGGGCGAGCGCGCCGCAGAGCACGCGGTAACCGAGCAGCGCTCGCGCGGCGTCGAAGCGCACGACGGTCGTGCACGAGGTGCCCGTGACCTGCGCGGCGAGCGCGTCCACGAAGGGCGTGCAGGGGGAGGCGCCCAGGTCGAGGCACGAGGCGAGCGACGCGATGTCGGTGCCGGCGCGTGCGGCGTCGCACTGCGACCCGTAGCGCAGGCCGTCGCAGCCGCAGACGTCGATGAACCCCAGCGTGGCGCAGACGGGGGCAACGGGCTCGCACCTTCCGGGCGCGCCGGGCAGGCCGCAGCCGCCGTACGGGAACGAGCAGTACTGGTCGATGGGGCAGCGCGAGCCCGCGCCGTCGCCGCACGCCGTCGTCGTGGGCGCGTCGGCCGGTGCATCGATCGTCGCGTCGGCGCCGCTGCCGGCGTCGCCGCTCGGGTCGGTGGCGGTGACCGTCCCGCCGCAGCCCGAGAGCGCCGCGAGCGACGCGAACGCGCCGAGTCTCCGTGCTGCGGTCGTCAGGTGGTCCATCGTCGCCCTCCTCGAGTTGCGTCCCCCTGAGGGCTCGCGACGAGGCGTCGCGGCACGCAGCCCGGAGTGTGGCACCTCGCGCGTCGCGGCGACAGATGGGGCCCCCCCCTCTCGGTCGAGGTCGCGCGTCCTTTCAGCTGATGAACGGGTTGGAGTTGGGGAGCCCGACCGCGTCGGGCGAGGTGGCGAAGGCCGGCTCGGGGGAGGCCACGGACGCGACCGTCGGTGTGGCCGTCGTCGTCGGCTGCGCGTCGGCCTTGCGCCGTCCGTTGCTGCGCCCCGCGTAGAGCGAAGGTGCGTACGCGTCGGCGTCCCCCTGCTCCCAGCGCAGGAACGTCACCGCGCGGCGTGCCTGGTCGTAGGCGCGCAGCAGCAGCGTGAAGGCCCGCTGGCGCATACGCGCCGTCTCGGCGGCGACCTGAGGCGCCTGCTGGCGGACGCCGAGCGCGGCGAAGATCGACGCGGTCAGGTCGGTGGCCTCGTCGAGCTCGAAGCGCTGCACGCCGGTGCGAGCGGCGATCGGCTCCCAGTGCTCGCGCAGGAACGAAGCGACGTTGACGAGGTCCTCGGCCACGGCGCGGTAGCCGACGCCGCTCTGAAAGCTCCGCGCCTGCGTGGCGTCGAGCAAGCCGCGCGCGGCCAGCGCTCGGGCCTCGGTGACGAGCACCTCGCGCAGGCGAACGGCCCGGTCGACGAGCGTCGGAAGCTCCTCGGCCGGCGTGTTCGCGATGGCGAAGTCCGAGTTGGCCTTGGCTGCGGCCAGCGCGTAGTCCTCCAGGGCGTCGATCTGGGCGAGGTCGACTCCAGGGAGCGACTCCATCTCGCCGCGCAGCGTGCGCAGGTGCGGCAGCACCCCCTGCACGGTGACGACGGCGGCGACGAGGTCGAGGTTGAGCGCGGAGAGCTCCGCGTCGCCGAGGCTGCGCATCTCGTCTTCGCGGCGCAGGTAGGCCGCGTGGAAGCGCGGCATCGTGGTGGACGGGTAGGGAGTGTGTGTGGATGTGGTGCTGATGCGGGTGACGCCGGTCGGCCCGACGGAGGTGGAGGCCGACGGGGTGTGGTTCATCTTCGAGGTCATGGGAATCTCCAGGGGTTTGGGGTGCAGCGCATGTGCGCCGCGAACACCCTCTCCTTCGGCGCCACCCCGCAGCCGGTTGCGCTCGGTCGCGAAGAATCGTCTCGCGTCGCGCAGTCGCCGCCCGTGCCCCGCGTCGCGCCCCCAAGCCAGGGAGCGCCCGGGCGCTCTCTGGCGGTGGGCGAGACCGTCGGGGAGCGCCCAGGTGCTCGCGAGCGGTGCCCGCGACCACGCGGGTGGGCGCCCGGGCGCTCGAAACCGGTCCTCGACACCGCGACACGAGCGCCCGGCTGCCCCGAGACGGCGTGCGACACCGCCAAGCGGGCGCCCAGCAGCCCCGGTCACGGTGGGCTGCCCCGCAAACGAGCGCCCCGGCGCCCGGCGAGCGATGGGCGACACTGAGCGAGGGCTGCGGGGCGCTCGCCGACCCTGCGACGTCGCTCGGCTCAGCCCCCCCCGCCCGACGACGCGGGTGGGGAGGCGGCGCGCTCGTGCGCCCAGTCGGCGGCGAGCTTGCGCGCCATGATGCGCTCGTAGAGGCGCGGGGCCAGTCGGCTCAGCCACCAGGCCAGGCGCGAGGTGGTCGAGTGCAGCAGCAGCGGTCGCGGGCGGCAGCAGCCGCGCAACACGGCCTCGGCGACGTCGTCGGCCGACGCCTCGCCCCCGGCGGTGGTGCGCAGGCGGCTGGCCGCGCCGCCGTCGCCGCCGAGCGCAGCCCGGTCGATGTTGGTCGCGATGAACGACGGGCAGACGAGCATCACGTCGACCCCGTCGGCCTCGAGCTCGCAGCGCAGCGTGTCGAGCAGGCCGTGCAGCGCGTGCTTGCTGGCCGCGTAGCCGGTGCGCGCGAGCAGCGGCGAGAAGCCCGCGACGCTCGAGATGGCGACGATCATGCCGCGCCGCGCGAGCAGCGCGGGCAGGCAGGCGTGCGTCATGTTCACCGTGCCGAACACGTTGACGGCGACGACGCGGCGGATGACCTCGGGCGCGGTGTGCACGAACGCGCTGCGCTGCGAGATGCCCGCGTTGTTGATGAGCAGGTCGAGGCCGCCGAAGCGCTCGATGAACGCGGCGGCGGCGGCGCGGCACGCCTGCTCGTCGCTCACGTCCCCCGCGACGGCCAGCACGTCGGCGCCGGCGGCGCGCAGCGCCTCGGCCAGGCTCTCCAGCGCGGGCGCGTCGAGGTCGGTCAGCGCGAGCCGCGCCCCGGCGGCGGCGAAGCGCCGCGCGAGCGCCGAGCCGAGGCCGCCGGCTGCGCCGGTGATGACGACGACCTTGCCGCGGAGGTCGCGCCTCATGTCTGCGGGGGGCGCGTGGCGCCGCGCGCGCGTCGGAGCCGGAGGCCGACGCGCACGACGTCGGCCACGGCGCGCGCGCTGTCGAGGCGGCCGAGCTTCGAGCCGGCGACGTCGCGCCACGAGCGCAGCGGCACCTCGACGACGTCCTTCGCCGACAGCGCGTCGCGCCCGTCCAGCGGAGCGACGAGCCGCGCGAGCAGCTCGACGTCGAACGCCCAGCGCGCGTCGAAGGGGCGCTCGAGCGCGGCGCGCAGCGCGGGCACGTCGCGGAAGACCTTGGCGCCGCACTGCGTGTCGTACACGGGCAAGCCGAGCGACAGCGACGCGAGGGTGGCGAACACGCGCCCGAGGTAGTGGCGCGCGGGACGGCGGTCGATGTCCGAGCCGAGCAGGCGCACGCGCGAGCCCATCACGACGTGCGCCCCGGTCGAGCGCAGCGTCGAGACGAGCCGCGCGACCTCGCTCGCGGGCGTCGCCATGTCGGCGTCGACGAAGCCGACGACCTCGGCGCCCTCGGCGAGCGCCGCGCGCAGCCCTGCGCGGATGGCCTCGGCCTTGCCGACGTTGCGCGGCAGCGAGAGCAGCGTCGCCGCGCCGGGGCCGAGCTCGGCGCAGAGCTCCGCGAGCCGAGCGGCGGTGTCGTCGGTCGAGCCGTCGTCCACGAACGAGAGCCGCGCGCCGGTCGCCGCGTGCAGCGCGGCGAACGCCTCGCGCCGGAGGCGGCGAGCCTCGTTGAAGCAGGGCACGACGAGCGTCAGGTCGTGCACAGCGCCCACCAGCTGAGTCCGGGGAGGTCGAGGCCGCCGCGCGCCAGCGCGAGGCTCGCGCGGGCCTCGGCGCCGAGCGCTGCCTCGACGACGCGCGTGACGGCGGCGCCGTGACGCCACCCCGAGAGGTTGGGGCGCGCGCCTCGCGGCTCGCGCACGCGGTCGACGAGGCGCTGCGAGGCGCGCGGGGCCAGCAGCGAGTGAAACAGCCCCCCGTGCAGGCGGAGCGTGAGGCCGGCGGCGCGCAGCAGGCTCGCCGCGTCGCGCGGCCGGTAGCGGCGGTGGTGGCCGAGCGCGACGTCGTGATCCGAGAAGAGCGCGGGCCAGGTGGGGACGGAGACGAGCAGCGCGCCCCCTGGGCGGACGAGGTTCGCCGCGACGTCGCGGAGAAACGCCGCGTCGTCCTCGACGTGCTCGAGCACGTCGAGCAGCAGGGCGACGTCGAACGTGCCGGCGGGGCGTGCCGCGGTCGCGACGAGGCGGCCGGCCCCCTCGGCGTGCAGCGACGCGAGGTCGGCGACCGAGTAGGCGCTGTCCCACGCGGTCACGAGCGACCCGGGGGCGAGCGAGGCTGCGAGGCGCCGCGCGAAGTAGGCGTCGCCGGCGCCGACGTCGAGCACCTCGACCTCGCCCGCGACGACGCCCTGCTCGCGCAGCACCCGCTCGAAGAAGCCGGCGCGCGTCGTCTCCCAGGGGTGGCGCCGCCGCAGGGCGGGCGATCGTTCGGACAGGTCCACGCGGCGTCGTCTCCCGTGCGCGAGGCGCCCGGTGACGCTAGCACCGCTCGGCGGGCGTCGTTCGAGGGCGGGCCCACGCGAGCAGCAGCAGCGCGATCGCCGCGCCCAGCGCCGACGCGGTCACGCCCGGCGCGAGGCCCGGCGTGCGGTAGGTGAAGCGTACGAGGTGCTCGCCCGGCGGCACGGCGACCGCGCGCACGACCTCGTCGGCGCGCGCGATGGGCGCGGCGACGCCGTCGAGCGTGGCCGTCCAGCCCGGCGCGTAGGCGTCGAGCAGCACCGCCCAGCCCGCGGCGTCGGCGCGGCAGCGGACGTCCACGCGCTCGGCCGAGCGCGGCGTCACCGCGCACGCGCTCGCGGGGCAGG
>CAITLX010000282.1 GCA_903893335.1 uncultured delta proteobacterium
CGAGCCGCAGGCGCGCCCGCAGCGTCGCGAGCCCGTCGTAGAGTTCGGTCGTGGCGCCGGGGCTCGCCGCCGTCGCGCGCGTGGCCTGCCAGCTGCCTGGGTCCCCCTCGACCGAGAAGCCGCGCGCGCCGACCGAGGCCGACACGTCCCACGAGCGGTGCGGGGTGAGCCGCGCGCGCCCCGTCAGCGTGCGCGTCGGCCCGCTCGCGAAGGCGTTCCAGATCGAGTCGCCGTCGAACGTGGGGCGGAAGAAGTCGACGTCGGCGCCGAGGTCGAGCGAGCGCGTCGCGAAGGCGTCGACGGAGGCCCAGACCGACGAAGGTAAACCGGCGTACAGATCGTAGACGACGCCTGCCTGCGCGGCGCCGACCCGCGCGAGGGTGGCGTCGAGCGACGCCCCCACGCGCTCGGACGACACGCGGGTGCCGCTCGTCGTGGCGAGCACGCCCGCCGTCGGCTCGGGGATCTGCTGCACGACCGAGGTGCCCTGGTTCCACACCTTGCGGTAGTCGATGCGCGCGTGCAGGAAGGGGAGGCCGGCCGTCTCGGCCGCGACGCCCCACGCGGGCGCCGACGAGGCCGCCTGAAACTGCGGGTAGACCGCCGCGTCGTAGCCCGCGCGATCGCCGCGCCAGACGCCCCCGCGCTCGTAGCGCGAGGTCGAGAGCGGTAGGCCGCCGCGCTGCTCGAAGCCTCCGTACGCCTCGACCTGCACGTACGCGGGGGAGGTGACGCGCACGAGCGCGCCGTCGAACGACCAGAAGCCGAGCGAGTCGACGACGTACTGGCGCCCGAGGCGGAAGCCGAGCCAGCCGCCCGCGAGGCGCGAGCCCTCGACGTAGCCGTACATGAGGTCGACGGGCGTCGGGGCGAGGCCGGGCACGAAGCGGCGGCCGGCGGGGTCGTACGTGTACTCGTCGCGCTCGATGCCGAAGTCGGCGTCGAGGCGCACGCGCAGCCGCGCGGAGAGCTGCGGGCCGCCCGGCACGCGCTCGCCCTGGAGGTCGTACACGCCGAGGCCGAGCGTCTGCACGAAGCGGCGACGCGCCACGCGCACGTCGCCCCAGGGGCTCGCGACCTCGTAGCCCTGCGCGGCGGTCGTGCCCGTGACCTCGACGTCGTACGCGAGCGCGCGCGAGGGTGCGGCGCACGCGAGGCCGACGGCCGCGCAGGCGAGCCGCCCCGGCCCTCGCATGCGCGTCACGCGTCCGCTGCGCGCTGCCCGCCGAACTCGCGCACGAGCCGGTCGTCGAAGGTGTCGGCCACCGCGGAGAGGTGCTTGACGATCTGCTCGACCTCGGCGGCGTCGAGGCCGGCGGCGGGGCGCTCGCTGACGACCACGATGCGCTCTTGGATGATGCCGAACGCGGCGTTGACGATGCCGCCGGCGTTGAGCTCGAGCAGTCGGCGGAACAGCTCGGGCTGCCGCTCGACGGCCGGCAGCGTCATCACCGGCGAGACGACGCGGAGGTAGGCGCCCTCGCCGCGATCGCTCTTGGAGATCGACACGAGCACCGCCGCGCTGCCGCGCTTGAGCGTCCACGTGCAGAGGCCTTCGTCCTCCTTGCCGCGCACGGCGCTCGGGTCGAGGCCGACCTTGGTGACGAGCGCCTCGACGTGGCGCTTGGCGGTCTGGAACTGGGCTTCGAGCTCGCTCGCGGACAGGGTCATCGCGTCCTCCGACAGGCCGCAACATCGCCGCGCCGAGCACGCGCTGTCAACGCCCCCCGTGGGGCGTAGGTGGCGCGGGCTTGCGGCAGGCCCGGCGCGGTGCCACCCCTCGCGCGCCGATGCCCGCGAAGTCGTCCCATCCGCCGCGACCGCACCGCTGCACCTTCGAGCTCCCGAGCGGCATGGAGATCGTCGCCGACGCGTACGGCGACGAGGGGGCGCCGCCGGTCGTGTTCCTGCATGGCGGCGGGCAGACGCGCCACGCGTGGGCCGCCTCGGCGCGCGCGGTCGCGGCCGCTGGCTTCCGCGCCATCGCGATGGATCACCGCGGCCACGGCGAGAGCGGCTGGTCGCGCGACGGCGACTACTCGATCGATCGCTTCGTCGACGATCTGCTCGGCGTGCTCGCGCAGCTCGGCAAGCGCGCGGCGCTCGTCGGCGCCTCCCTCGGAGGCATCACCGCGCTGCAGGCCGAGACGCGCGCGAGCACGAGCGTGTCGACCGCGGTCGTGCTCGTCGACGTCACGCCGCGCCTCGAGATCGAGGGCGTGCGCCGCGTCGTCGATTTCATGGGGGCGCGCCCTGGCGGCTTCGCGTCGCTCGAGGAGGTCGCCGAGGTCGTCGCGGCCTACCAGCCGCACCGCCCGCGCAGGGACGACATCTCAGGGCTGAAGAAGAACCTGCGCCGGGGCGACGACGGCCGCTGGTACTGGCACTGGGACCCCGCGCTGATGCAGCTCTGGGCGCCGCGTCGCTTCGATCCGGACGAGGGGGCGCGCATCCACGCCGAGCGGCTCGCGTGCGCGCAGCGGCTGCGCGTGCCGAGCCTGCTGGTGCGCGGGCGCATGAGCGACGTCGTGAGCGAGGAGGGCGTGCGCGAGTTCCTCGAGGCCGTCCCCCACGCCGAGTTCGTCGATCTCGAGTCGGCGGGCCACATGGTCGCGGGCGATCGCAACGACGCGTTCACCGGGGCCGTCGTCGACTTCCTCGAGCGCCGCGTTCGCCCCACCCTCGAGGGCTGAGCGCGCGGAGCGGCCGCTCAGCGGCTGATGACGAGGCGCGTCGGGGCGCTCGCCTGCTCGGCGACGGGGCGGTGCACGCCCGGCCCCTCGACGATGACCGGCTTGTCCCCCTCGCAGCCCCCCTCGCTGCACGCGCGCGCCTCGTCCTGGGGCGTCACGCTCGCGACGGCGGCGCCCGCGGCGGCAGCGGCGCGCGCCGCGGCGACGTCGGCCGGGAGCGGCGGGAGGGCCGAGGCTGCGTCGGTGCCGGGCGGCACGAGGTAGATCTCGGTCGTCGGCGGGTACACGTCGAGGCTCTCCTCGGTGCGCTCGGTGCCGTCGGCGAGGGCGATGGTGCGCGTGCGCCGCACGGTGTAGCCGCGGATGCCGTGCTGCTTGCGCACGACGCGGCCCGCCTTCAGCCCCGGCTGCTCGTCGACCTTGCGCGTGAAGGGGCGGACGCCGACGACGTCGCGGTTGAACGTGACGCGCGCGGGCTTCTCGCGCCCGAGCAGCTCGACGCGCAGCAGCGACGCCTCGACCTCGGTGTGCACGACGACGGGGAACGCCCAAGGGTTGCGGATCTTGAGATCGACGCTCGGGTAGACGACGGTCGCGTCGAGCCCCATCGGGATGTACGCGCTCGGACGCGAGTGCGGCATGCGCTCCTCGACGCCGAGCCCGGCGAGGTAGGCGGCGGCGTGGAACGTGCTCGCTGCCTGACAGGTGCCGCCGCCGATGCCCGGCACGAGCTCCCCCTTGAAGATCTCCCAGCCCTGCGCGAAGCCGTTGTCGACCGTGCGCGGCCCGACCGCGGCGTTGAACGAGAAGAGCTCACCGGGCATGAGCACCACGCCGTCGAGGCGCGCGGCGGCGCGCTCGATGTTGCGCGCGCGGTTGGCCTGGTCGCCGGCGCGCGAGAAGCGGGTCTCGAACGACGCGAGCACCTCGTGCACGTCGAGCCGGGCGAGCGACTCGTCCGAGGTGCGCGGGGCGACGGCGACGCGCACGAGCACGAGCCGGCCCACGCCTGCGAGCGCGGCGCCCTGCACGGCGTCGACCGCGGCGTCGAGGTCGAGGCTCGCACCGTCGGCGTGCGGCACGGTCGTGTGGTGCGCGAGGTCGAGGCGGGCGGGCGTCGGCTGCACCTCGACCTGCTCCTTGAGCGCCGCGAGCTGATCGCGCACGCGCGCGGCATCGACCTCGACGCTCCACGGCACGTCGAACGCGCCGCGGCGTGACGCGAGGAAGCGCGGCACGCGGTCGAAGATCGTCCCCTCGCGCCCGATCGCGGCGGCGATGGCCGCGACGCGATCGCGGTCGACGTGCACGCCGAGATCGGCCGCCGTCGCCGTCAGCTCGGCGCCTGGCACCCCCTCGACCGCGACGGTGATCGTCCGCGCCTCGACCGCGCGCGCGCGCTCGTCGAGCCACGCGCCGAACGCGCGCCCCGCGGGGGCTGCCTCGCCGGCGACGCGGATGCCGGGCCAGGGGCGGTCGGCGTTGGCGACGTCGCGACCCGCGCGCGCGACCGCAGCCAGGAGGTCGCGCTCGGCGTAGCCGAGCACGCCCGCGCCACCCACCGTGGCGACGATCGCGGCCAAGAGCCATGTCCACCGATGCGGCATCGTCGTGCGCCCGTGCGCCCGTAGGAGAGTGGCCCAAACCCGCCGACCGGGCCAACTCGCGGCGGTTCCGGGCGCGGTCCGGTGCCGACTTGGCCCACTCCCGGCTTTCCGTGGTACGGCCCGCGGGCGATGCGCAGGCGAGACGAGCCCCTCTCGGTCGAGATCCCGTCGCCGACCGACGACCGGCCGGCGGTGGCGCGCGTCGGCATGGTCGCGGCGCTCGGCTTCATCGTCGGCATCGTGTGGCCTCGGCTCGCGGGCGTGCACGTCGCGCCCACCGTCCCCAACGACTCGCCGGCGGCAACGTCGGCCGCCGTCGTCGCCGGCGCCCCGGCGTCGTCGAGCGCGCAGCCCGCCGTGCGCCCCCCGCCCCCCGCGGCGAGCGCCTCGGCTGCCGCCAACCCCGCCCCGAGCGAGTCGGCCGCCGTCGGGCAGGGCACGATCCTCCGCTGCCGCGACGCCAAGGGCAAGGAGCGCACCTCGTGCGGCTCGCTGCTCTTCGACCCCGTCGCGACGCCGCGGCTCGAGGCGCTCGCGCGCTGCCCGGGCGCAGCGGGCGCCACGGGCAAGCTCTCGGTCGGCTTCGACGTCGACTTCAAGAAGAAGGCGGTCCACGTCTTCCGCGGCAAGTCGACGACGCTGGCGCGCCCGGTCGGCGACGCCATCGTCAAGTGCGCGACCTCGGCGTTCGCCAACGTGTCGCTCGACGACGTCCCGCACGAGCTTCCGCGCTACACGCTCACCTACGCCGTGACCTTCGCGGCCCCCGGCCAGGCCCAGCCCGCCGCCGCCCCCGCGGCCGACGGCCAGGGAGCGGGCACGACGTCGAGCGAGGTCCCCGCCTCGGGCGTCGCGACCATCGCGTACGACGTCGCCCTCGCGCGAAGCTCGCCGCGCGCCGGCGCCGTGGTCGGGCGGGTGCTGCGCGGCGTGAAGGTCAAGGTGCTCGGCCGCCAGAACGACTGGTACCGGATCCAGCTCGGGGCCGAGGGGCAAGACGGCTGGGTGTACCGCGGGGCGATTGGGCGCTAAGTTTCCACCCTTGTGGCGCCAGCGTGCGCCGCCGGAGTCGCCCATGCAGCAAACGTCCCTTCTCGCGCTTCCCCTCGCTCTGCTCGCGCTCGCGCCCCTCGCCGGGTGCGGATCGGCCCCCGCCGCCACGTCGGCGACGGCGTCCCAGGCCATCCTCGGCGGCACGGTCGACGACGCCGACAAGGGAGCCGTCGGCCTCGCGGTCGGCATCCCGGGCGTCTTCTTCTCGGGCCACTGCAGTGGCTCGCTCATCGCCCCCAACCTCGTGCTGACGGCGCACCACTGCGTGGCGATGCAGTCGAGCGGGCAGAGCAGCGGCGTCGTGTGCGGCAAGAGCGGCTTCGCCCCCCCCGGCGGCGGCGACATCTTCCGCGCGAGCGTCGAGACCGTGCGCCCGCTGTCGGATGGCGCGGGCTTCTACAAGGGCACCGGCACCGTGCTCGTGCCGCAGAACAACGACCTGTGCGGCAACGACGTCGCGCTCATCCAGCTCGAGGGCGCCGGCGTGCCCGCGTCGGTGGCGACGCCGATCGTGCCGCGCATCGACCTCTCCGCGCAGGACGAGGAGGTCTTCGCGGCGGTCGGCTTCGGTCTGACCGACCCGGTCAACCAGACGGGCGACGGCACCCGCATGCGCTTCGACGGCGCCACCGTCACCTGCACCGGAACCGAGTGCATCTACGGCGTGAAGGGGGATGAGTGGCAGGGCACCTCCCCCACCTGCCCCGGCGACTCCGGCGGACCGGCGATCGACGCGCAAGGGCGCGTGTTCGGCGTGCTCTCGCGCGGGCCCGACGGGTGCACGGCGAGCGTCTACAGCGACGTGGCCGCGTGGAAGGACATGCTCGTCTCCACCGCGCTCTCGGCGGCCGCCGCCGGGGGCTACGAGCCGCCGTTCTGGGCGACCACCGGCGTGAGCACGCCTCCCGACCCGGTCGGCGTCGCGTGCGACGCGCTGAAGCCCTGCGCCAAGTCGTGGGTGTGCGCGGGCAAGCCCGACGGCACCGGCGTGTGCGAGCCGCCGTGCAGCGAGGCCGACACCACCTGCCCCGACACGCTCACGTGCGACACGACCATCGGCGCCTGCATCGAGCCCGCGTGGCTGCCCACCGCGGCGCCCGAGCCCGCGGCCAGCAGCAGCAGCGGTGGGTGCGCGCTCGCGGGGCGTCCGGCGCCGCGCACGGCGTTCGCCGCCTGGCTCGGCGCGGGGCTGCTCGCGCTCGTCGCGCGTCGCCGCGTCCGCCGAACGCTTCGCTGACGACGCCCGCTCTCGGGGCTCAGAGGGCGTCGAGGAGCGTCCGGAACGCGCTCTCGGCGACCACGAAGGTCGCGTCGAGGTCGTCGCGCCGCGCGTAGACCACGCGCGTGCCCTCCCAGGTGTCGCCCGCGCCGAACGCGATGCGCACGCGGGCGGGCACGCCAGGCGGCGGCGCGTGTCGCTCGGCCAGCAGCACGAGCCGGGGCGTCGCGAGCCCCTCGTTCGCGCGCGTCGCGCCGAGGTGCACGACGCCCTCGGCGCGAAGCTCGCCGAGCTTCGAGCGCAGCGCCTCGACCCAGGGGCCGCGCGCCGCCGGGGTGCGGGCGTCGAGCGCGCCCGCGCGGCGCACCAGCTCGCGGCTCCTCGCGCCGGCGGTGGCGCGCAGGAGATCGAGCTCGGCTGGGTCGAGCCACAGGTACGAGCGGTCGATGGCGAGCCGCGTCGCGCGCCGCAGCACGGCGCTGGGCAGCACGAACACGGCTGCGTCGCCGTCACGCCGCGCGTAGGCGCCGCCGGTCGCTGCGCCGCCGATCACGACGCGCAGCGTGCGCGCGACGCCGCCGTCGGCCGCGGCGAGCTCGAGCGTGAGCGTGCCGCGCGGCGACGCGAGGCCGAAGCTCCCGTCGTCGGCGTCGGCCACCCAGCGCTCGGCGGCGAGCGAGGCGAGCGCGTCGGCCAGATCGCCCGCGAGCCCCGGGTCCGGCGCGAAGCCTGCGGGCAGGCTCATCGTCCACTGCCCGGTCGCGCTGCGCGCGAGCGTCTGGCGCGCGCCGTCGAGCTCGACGCTCACCGCGCGCACGTCGCCGGGCTTCTCGTCGCACACCTTGCGCGAGCGCAGCGCCGTGGTGGTGGGCGCGAGCTCGCGCGCGGCCTCGCTCGGCAGCGCGAGCAGCGCCCCGTCGGCCACGCGACGCGCCCAGACGACCCCCTCGCGCTCGGCGCCCAGCTCGAGCGTCTCGGTCGCCGAGGGGTGCGCCGGGTCTTCGCCCGAGCGCGTGAGCGTGACCAGCGCGCGGGGCGGAACCAGCCCGAGCGCGGCTGCGTCGCCGCGCGTCGGCGCGCGCTCGGAGGCCAGCTCGTGCAGCGCCTTGGCGAAGGCGTTGCCGGCCTCGCCGTCGACCTGCGCCTCGGCGGGCGCGCGCAGGTGCCACGCGGTGCCGTGGCGCGCGAGCTCGAGCGAGCGCGCCCCCTCGACGATCTTCACCTCGTCGATCTCGTCGGCGTGCAGCGTGAACGCGTGGGCGTCGAGCAGCGCCTCGGCCGGCGTGGCGAGCGCCGCGAGCGCGCCCTTCGGGACGCAGGCCGACACGCGCGAGGGCTCGCGGCGGATCGCGACGACCGCGTCGGGGTGACCGGGGCAGGCGCCGCCGACGTCGAAGGCGGCGCGCGGACGACCGGCGTCGCGCGGTTCGACGCGCAGCGTGACGTGGTCCTTCGCGAGCGCCGCGTCTGCGTCGCCATCGGGCAGGAACGAGTCGGCGCGCAGGTCGGCGAAGGCGGTGAGCACGCGGTCGAACGCGTCGCGATCGACGCGCAGATCGGGGCCCTCGAGCTTCCACCCGCCCCAGGCCGCGCGCGAGAAGCGCCGCGCGCCGCCGGGTCCGTCGAGCGCGAAGGCTGCGAGCTCGGAGGGCGGGTAGGGCACGAGCGAGCGCGCGCGGTACGCGTCGGCGGCGAGGTCGAGCTGCGCGGCGAGGTCGCGGGCGACGACGACGACCCCCGAGGCGTCGAGCTCGCCGTACGCGGCGCCCGCGGGCGTGGGCGCGGCGCCGCCGACGGCGAGGCGGTAGACGACCTTGCCCATCGTCAGCGTGAGGCGCAGCCGCGGCGCGGCGAGCCCAGCGCCTGCGCGGTCGAGCCCCGCCTCGACCCTGCGCTCGGGGCGCGCGGCCTCGAGCGCGCCGAGCAGGCGCTCGACGGCGGGGAGATCGGCCGGCTCGTCGCGCCCCGCGACCAGGAGGTGGAAGGGGGCCTCGCCCGCGTCGTCGTCGCGTCGCGCGAGCGTGTAGCGCTCGGCGCCGCGCTCGACCTCGACGCGCGAGACCTGCTCGCGGCGGAACGCGGGCAGCCAGTCGCGCTTGCGCTGCTCGGCCTCGGAGGTCGTGATCGAGCCGCGATCGACGACGTAGAGGTAGACGCCCACCGCGCCAGCGGCTGCGACGAGCGAGAGCGTGACCGCGTGCTGCCCGAGCCTCACCCGAGGCCACCCGGTGTGCCCGCGCCCGGTCGGCGCTCGTCGGTCGCGCGGCGCCGCAGCCAGACCGCGAGGCCGAGAAGCGCAGCCGCGCCGGGCATGTAGAGCATGACGTAGCGCGCGACCTCGCCGATGGAGGCCTCGGCGATGCGCACCCCCGCCGCAGCGGGCTTGTCGGGGACGTCCACCAGCTGCGGGCGCGCGACGAGCCACGAGATCGCGCTCTCGACGAACACCGCGCCGCCGCGCAGGTCGCGCGAGAAGCTCTGGCCGAGGGCAGGCGTCGCGCTGCCGACGACGACGAGGCGCGGGCCGTGCGGGAGCGTCGAGCCGGCGGGCTTCGGCAGCTCGGCGGCCATCGCGACGGCGAGCGGCCCCTTGCGGTCGTCGGGCCCGCGCTCGGGCGCGCCGCTGCTCTTCTCGGCCCACGCGAAGAAGTCGCGCATGCCGAACGCGCGCTCGCTCGTGACGAGAAGCTCGGTGGGCACGACGCTGCCGGCGGAGGTCTTGCCGATCGAGCGCGACGCCGCGAAGAGGATCTTCAGGTCCTGGTTGCGCTCGCCGAGCAGCGCGAGCGTCACGTCGTGCGGCCGGGGCTCGGCGAAGTACTGCTCGCCGAAGCCGCCTGGCAGCCGGCGCTTGCCGTCGAGCTCGAAGACGAAGTCCTCGTCGAGCGCGACGCCGCCCGCCGACGTGACGGCGTCGAGCCCGAGCGGCAGGAGCGCCTTGCGGTCGGGGTCCGGCACGGGGTTGGCCATGACCAGGAGGTTGCCGCCGGCGACGAGCCACGCGCGCAGCCGCGCCGCCTCGTCGGCGCCGAACGGCTCGGTGGGGCCGACGATGGCGAGCATGCGGCAGGCGGCGAGCGCCTTGTCGGCGTCGGGGCGCGAGGCGTCGATCGGGACGGCGTCGTAGTTGTTCTTGCGCAGGCGCGACGCGAGGTCGGCGAGCCCCGCCGCGCCCGTGTCGTCGAGGCGCTTCTCGCGGTGCCCGGTCGAGAAGCAGATGGCGGGGCGCTCGTCGTCGAGCACGGTGCGGATGGCGGTGGTGAACGCCTGCTCGACCTTCGAGCGCGCGCGCTCCTCGGCGCCGTCGCCCGAGTCGACGAGCTGACCGGGCGTGAGGAAGAAGGGCTTGCCGCCCACGCGCGAGACGACGATGGCCGCGTCGGTGACGATCTGGCCGTCCTCGGTGCGGCCGGCCTCGACGCCGAAGCGCTGCTGCACCGCGAGGAACTCGGCGGCGTGTCGGTCGGGGTCGACGTAGCGCACCTCGAGGCGGTCGGTCTCGGCGCCGTAGGCGTCGAGCAGGAAGCGCACCGTCGACGCGAGCGGGTCGGCGTTCGGCAGCAGCACGTCGAACGAGACGCGCGACTCGAGCCCGTGCAGCGTCTGCACGGTCGCGGGCGACAGCGTGTAGAGCCCGTGCGAGGTGAGGTCCCAGCGCCTGAAGTGGCGCGACACCGCCACGTTGGCGAGCACGGCGAGCACCATCGCGGCCACGACGCCGGTGGCCGCCGAGAGCTTGGTCGCGACCGCCGTCGACGAGGTCGCGCGCTTGGTCGGGCGGCTCACCCCCACCTCCACGCGTCGACCGCGCGCACGGTGACGAAGAGCGGCGCGACGACGAGCGTGAGGTCGAACACGACGCGCCGCAGATCGACGATGCCCTTGGAGAGCTCGCCCATCTGCGACCAGACCGAGACGTGCGCGGCGAGGTCGTGCGCGAGCCCCTCGTCGAAGATGAACTCACCGACGCCCATGACGAACAGCGACAGGATGACGAGCGACGACAGCACGATGGCCACGAGCTGGCTGCTCGTCATGGCGCTCATGAGCGTGCCGATGGCGAGGTAGCCGGCGCCGATGAGCACGACGCCGAGGTACGACGTGCCGACGACGTGCCAGTCGACCTCGCCCGCGCGGCGCAGCACGACGACGTAGAGGATCGTCGGCGCCCACATCGCGACGTAGGTCACGAGCGCCGCGGCGTACTTGCCGAGCACCACCGCGCTGGTCGAGACGGGCGCGGTGAGCAGCGTCTCGATCGTGCCCGAGCGCCGCTCCTCGGCGAACAGGCGCATCGTCATGCCCGGGCAGAGCAGCACGAGCGGCAGGTAGAAGAGGATCGACTCGCCGAAGAAGGCCTGCACCGGGCCGTGATCGACCGACAGGTCGGCGTTGGTCGCGAAGTGCACGACGAGCGCGTAGAAGTGGAAGCCCGACACGAGCAAGAACACGACGATGAGCGCCCACGCCGTCGGCGTGACGAACAGCGAGAGCAGCTCGCGCTTGAAGACGGCGAGAAAACCTCTCACGGCGTCGCCTCCGCGTCCGGGGCGCCCGCGGCGGCGCCTCGCGTCAGCTCGACGAACACCTCCTCGAGCGAGGCGCGCACGGGCGACACCTCGCGCAGCCCGATGCCCGCCGCGACGAGCGCGCGCGCGAGCGGCTCGACCGCGGCGGCGGTGTCGTCCACGCTCGCCTTCCAGGTGACGGTGAGCGCGTCCCCCTCGCGGCGCACCTCGCCCACGTCGCCCAGCCCCGCGAGCAATGCGCGGGCCGCGTCGAGCGAGGGCGCGTCGACGACGACGCGCAGCGCCCGCGCGCGCCGCAGCCGCGAGAGCTCGTCGAGCTTGCCCGAGGCGACGAGCCGCCCCTTCGCGATGACGACGGCGCGGTCGCACGAGGCCTCGACCTCGGGGAGGATGTGCGTCGAGAGCAGCACGGCGTGGTCGCGGCCGAGCTCGCGCACCAGATCGCGCACCTCGCGGATCTGGTTGGGGTCGAGCCCCGCGGTGGGCTCGTCGAGGATGAGGATCGGCGGGCTGGCGACGAGCGCGTCGGCGAGCCCGACCCGCTGCCGGTAGCCCTTGGAGAGGTGGCCGATGGGGTACGAGGCGTGGTCGGCCACGCGCGCGAGCTCCATGGCGCGCCCGACGGCCGAGCGGCGCGCGCTGCGCGCCACGCCCTTGAGCTCGGCGCGGTAGCGCAGGTACTCCTCGACGCGCAGCTCGGGGTAGAGCGGCACGGCCTCGGGCATGTAGCCCATCGCGGCGCGCGCCTTCATCGGCTGCTCGACGATGTCGTGGCCGGCGACGCGCACGCGCCCGCTGGTCGCGCCGAGGAAGCCCGCGACGATGCGCAGCGTCGTGCTCTTGCCCGCGCCGTTGGGCCCGAGGAAGCCGACGACCTCGCCGCGAGCGACCGAGAACGAGACGTCGCGCACGGCCCACTGGGAGCCGCCGTACGTCTTCGAGAGCTCGTGAACCTCGATCATGGCTGCGCGGGGACGCAGCCTCGTGTACCACGCCGCGCGTGCGCGCGTGCGCCCCCGGCGCTCAGGGGAAGATCTCGCGCTCGCGGTACACGGCCTCGAGCCGCTGCAGCGCGACGGCGTACGCGGCGACGCGCGCGTCGCACTTCTTGGCGCGCGCCATCTGCATGACCTCGCGGTAGGCGACCTTCATCGCCCGCTCGAGGCGCTCGTCGACCTCCTCGAGGGTCCACTGCTCGGAGCGCTTGTTCTGCACCCACTCGTAGTAGCTCACCGTCACGCCGCCCGAGTTGGCGAGGATGTCGGGCAGGACGTCGATGCCGCGCTCGGCCAGCACGCGCTCGCCCTCGGGCGTCGTCGGGCCGTTGGCGCCCTCGGCGACGAGCTTGACCTGCAGCGCGTTGGCCTCGGCGACGCCGATCTGGTTCTCGAGCGCGGCGGGCACGAAGATGTCGGCCTTGGTCGCGAAGAACTCCTCGCGCGTGATGACGCGACCGCTCGCGTAGCCGGCGATCGACCCGTGGGCTTGCACGTAGTCCTGCAGCTTGTGCGGGTTGAACCCCTCGGGGTTGAACATGTACCCGGTGTGGTCGCCGACCGCGACGAGCGACGCGCCGAGCTTCGAGAGCAGCGTGGCGGTGTGCGAGCCGACGTTGCCGAAGCCCTGCACGACGAGCGACGAGCCCTCGAGGTCGAAGCCCTTCTCGCGCGCCCACTCGGTGATGCAGTGCACGACGCCCTGTCCGGTGGCCTTCTCGCGCCCGAGCGTGCCGCCC
>CAITLX010000283.1 GCA_903893335.1 uncultured delta proteobacterium
GCTGCCCCGCCACCCCACGGCCCCCAAGGAGGGCGCGGCGCCCTCCTGGGGAATCCTCCTCGCGGCGGAGAGCGCGTCCACGCACGCTGGCGTTCGACCCGCCACCCGAGATCACCCGGAAGCGGGCGCTGCCTGGTGCCCGCCAGACGCCCGGGGACCCTGGCGGTCGTCACTGGCAGCATGGGGCCAATGAAACGGGCCGGCAGCGGATGCCCGGTGGCGGGACGAACGAGCTACCGGCAGGGGGGAGACAGAGGAGAGGGGTGGATTGCAGGGAGCGACGGTGGGGCGGGCGAGGTTCCGCCCCGTGGTAGCGTCGCGTGCGGATGGTGACGCGGTCGGCAGCGGTGCGGGCGGCGGTCGGGGCGTGCGCGCTCGTCGTGGCCTCCGTGGCCGCGGGGGCTTGCTCGCTGCTGGCCCCCGACGACGGCGCGCTCACCGGGGGCGCGCGGACGACGGCGTGCCAGCCGGGCGAGAAGCCGTGTGGCGACAGGTGCGCTCGCATCGACGACCCGGCGACGGGGTGTGCCGCGGCCGGCTGCGAGGCGTGCGACCTGCCGCACGCGCAGGCGATCTGCGTGTCGGGAGCGTGTGCCATCGGCGCGTGCGTGTCGGGGCGCACCGATTGCGACGCCGACGCGGGCACCGGGTGCGAGGTCGACCTGCAGAGCTCGGCCGGTCACTGCGGCGACTGCCAGCGCTCGTGCGGCGGGGCGTCTCCGCGCTGCCAGCAGGCCACGTGCGTGCCGAGGTGCGGCGCGGTGAAGCTGCTCGGCGCCTCGGCGCGCGCCACCTTCCCGGGCGGGGGCATCGCGCCGGGCACGGGGGACTTCACGCTCGAGGCGTGGGTCCGTTGGGACGGCGACTTCGCGGGGCAGCGGCGCGTGCTGCTGCTCTCGGGCGCGTTGCGCGCGCACCACGTGCGGCTCGGGTGCACCGACGCCGGCGCGGGGCATGCGGCGTGCGACTGTGAAATCTACGACGACAGCACCGCGCCGGGCGACGGGTGGGCACAGCTGGTGCTGCCATCGGTGGCGCGCGGCGAGTGGCACCACGTCGCCTGCGTGCGCGCATCGGGCACCCTCCGCGCGTACCTCGACGGCGCGCTGGGCGGGTCGGCCGAGAGCGACGTGCGCGTCGACGACGACAGCGGGCTCATCCTCGGCGACGCGGATCTCGCCTCCTTGGCTGCCGCCGTGTCGGTGGGCCCGCTTCGGCTGTCGCGTGTGGCGCGCTACGACGCGGCGTTCTCCCCCGTGCGCTTCTGGCCGGTCGATGGCGACACGCTGCTCCAGTCGTTGTCGGGCAGCTCGACCACGGGCACGACCTTGCCCGATGAGTCGGGCACGGGACACGCCGCGACGATCGAGACGCCCGCGCTCCTCGTCGCCACCGACGGGCCGTGCGAGCAGTGAGGGGAGAGCTCGGGAGGGTCACCCCGTGGCCGACCGCAGGCGAAGCGCGGTGTCCGCGTCGCAGCGCGCGAGGCCGGCGCGGGCGCGCTTGCTCCAGCCGGGCCCGCGGGTGACCAGGGCCTCCCAGGCGATGGCGAGGTCGCCGGGGCGGTCCTCGGCGAGCACCTCGATGAGGGCCGAGGCTTGCGCCACGTCTTTGCGTGCCTTGGCCTGCTGCGAGACGGGGCGCTCGGCAGCGACCACCAGTTTGTGCAGCGCGAAGCGGGCCGGTGTGGGCACCTGCACGAGCACGCCATCGCGCCCGACGAGCGCGGCGGGCACGGCGCCCTCGAGCACGTAGTCGAGGAACCGCAGCGGCTGGGCGGCGACGCCGAGCGCCGCGACGAGGACCGGCCCGTGGCGCGGCTTGCCCACCATGGGCGTGAGCAGGTCGAGTCGCAGCGGGGTGCCGCGCAACAGGTACGACGTCGACGGGTGGCGCCGATCGAACGGAGGGACGGGGTCGAAGCGCAGCTCGCCGTGCCCCGACGCCAGCCGTTCGGGCAGCGGCGTCTCGCGGTCGGCGACGCCGATCTCGACGCGCAGGCCGTGGGCGAGGTCGACGTCGGCCGTGCGCGCCGACAGGCCCGGCCAGCTCACGCCGAGGACGTTGGCGTACGCGGCGAACGCCTGTGTGCCGACGAGCACGGCGCCCGCCTCGAACACCCGCGCGTCGGCCAGCCAGCGCAGCAGGCGCAGCTCGCCCGCCATCGCCGCGGCTGCGCCGCCCGCGACGAGCATGGCCGACAGGCGCTCGCGGTCGCGCCGCTCGGGCTCGGCGCCCGCCCACGCGTCGCGGCGTCGGGAGATGAGGGCTCGCGTCGTGTCGTCGTCGGGGCCGAGGTACAGCTGCTGCGTGCGGCCGAGGGTGCGGCGCTGCACGTACCAGTACGTGCGCCCGCGCACCGTCTTCGCGACGATCGCGCCGGGCGTGTCGCCCGTGCCCATGGCGCGGGCCGCGAGCAACCGGTCGAGCAGCTCGGCGTAGAGCGTCTGCGTCGCGAGCGGCAGGCGGAGCATGCGGGGGTTATACGCCGAAACGGCAGCTGCGGCATATAACGCTCTGCGTGGGCGGCTCGGAGCGGCGTCGCGAGGCCGTGGTACCATTGCTACATGGCGCTGCCGCCCCTGCCGTACGACGCGTCGCACGCTGCGCTCGGGCTGGCGCTGGTGGTGCGGTTCGGCTCGCGCGTGCGCGGCACGGCGCGCCCCGACAGCGACCTCGACCTCGCGGTGCTGCGCGCCGACGGGCGGCGGCTGACGCACCGCGAGCTCGGTGAGCTGATGCTCGTGCTGGCCGACCGGTACGGCGCGCGGGTCGACGTGGTCGACCTCGCGACCGCCGACGCCCTCGTGCGGCGCGAGGTCGTGCAGGACGGCGCGGTCGACCACGCGCGCGACCGGGACGCGTGGATCGACCTCGTGTACCGCACGCTCGTCGACCTCGACGACCTGGGGCCGCACTTGCAGGCGTGCATCGAGGGCGTCGCGAGGGTGGCGCGGGGGGCGGTGTGAGCGACGAGCGGGCGACCACGGCGCGCAAGGTCGCGGACCTGCGGGCGCGAGTGGCACGGGTGCGCGAGTTGTTGCCCGCCGACGTGGCGACCTTCGTCGCGCGGCGCACGGAGGGCGAGGCGCTGATCCTCAACCTGTTCCTGGCGCTCCAGTGCGCGAGCGATCTCGCGCTGCACGCGGTCGCCGCCCGCGGGCTCGGTGTGCCGGCCGACGCGCGCTCCGCGTTCGACGCCCTGGTGCGCGCAGGCGTCCTCACGCCCGACCTGGGGCGTCGGCTCGCCGCTGCGGTCGGCCTGCGCAACCGCATCGCGCACGAGTACGGCACGCTCGACCTCACGCTCGTGTTCGAGGCGGCCTCCGACGACCTCGGCGACCTGCTCGCCCTCGCGGCGGCGGTCCTGGCTTCGGCGCCCGCCGACGCCTGACGGCGCGGGAGGCCAGCGGTAGCCACGCGGGGACACCGACGGCGTTGCGGGAGGCTGGCGGTAGCCGCGGCAGCGCCTCGAGGGCGTTGCGGGAGGCTACCGGTAGCCGCGGAAGCGGCACGACTGTCGTGACGGAGGCTACCGGTAGCCAAATGTCGACGCCTGGTGTCGCGATCGAGGCTACCGGTAGCCCAGCAGCGACGCCAAGTGTCGCAACTCACGCTAGCGGTAGCCAAGTCTCGACACCATGGTGCCTGTGGCATAGGGGCGAGGAGCCAGTTACGACAGCGACTGTGGTCGTTACATGGGCCTCCACGGCCAGTAACGACACTGCCGAGGCCTGCGGGAGGCTACCGGTAGCCGGTCGCGACAGCGAGTGGTGTCGCAACTACGCTCCCGGAGCGGGGTGCCGCCGTCAGGCGGGGACCGTGGTGGCTCGGCGGAGGCGTTCGCGCTGAACGCGGAGGTCACGTTGTCTGCCGAGGGGCCAAGATAGGCCGCCGCGCGAGCAACGGCGGCGACCCGATCCGCGAAATCCAACGAATTCCGACTGGCACGCGCTGTGCGCTCGTGGCGCGCCATGATGCGCAAGCGACTTGGGTTGCTGATGGCTACGTGGGCGCTGTCGACGCTGCTCGGCTGCAGCGGGTCGGGCGGCGAGGCGCCGTTCGGCGGGGGCGCCGACGCAGCCGCCGACGCCAGCGCCGACGCTGGAGCGGCCCTGGCGGGCCATCACGTTGCCGCGCGCGCGAGCGGGCGATCCGCCCGACGACCGAGCGACGCCGATAGGACGAGCGCGAGGGGCGAGCGGGCCTCAGGTTCTGCTGCATGAAAGCTTCCGTATCGCTCGCCCTTGGCGTGGCGAGCGTGATCGCGCTGAGCGGTTGTTTCAAGGCGACGTTCGTCGCGGATGCGTCGATGGTTGGGCTCGGCACCGCCCCCGAGGAGGCGCTCTCGCGCGGTCCCGCCGGCGAGCCCGTCCTCGTGACCCATCCGGTCACGGGGTGGTCGAGCGACGAATGGCAGTCGTTCTGGCTCTTCGGCCTCGCGGGCACGGCCGAGGTCGACACGCGGTCGGTCTGCCCTCAGGGCGTGGCCGTGGTGCGAACGGGCGGCAACGGCTGGACCGGGCTCGTCAGCGTCGTCACGCTCGGCATCTACACGCCGCGCAAGGTCTACGTGCGCTGCCACCGCGCGCCGGGCTCGCCTGCGCCGATCGACGGTTGAGAGGGGCACGAAGATGAAACTCCACCGCATCGCCTCGATCGTCTGCTTGGCCTCTCTCTCGGCTTGTTACACGACCACCGTCCGGACGGGAGCGCCCCCCGGTGCGACGCCGCTCGAGGCGCGCGAGCACTGGCACTCGGGCTTCGTCGCCGGAATCGCCGACGCGTCGGGCCCCTACGATCTGCAGCGCCTCTGCCCGGGGGGTTGGTCCGAGGTCCGCACCGAGACGAGCTTCTGGAACGGCCTCGTCCAGATGTTCACCTCGGGCCTCTACAATCCGCAGACCACGACGGTCGTCTGCGCCGGCGCCCCCGCGCAGCCA
>CAITLX010000284.1 GCA_903893335.1 uncultured delta proteobacterium
ACGGTCGCGGGCGTGCCGGGGGCCGGCACGGCGCTCGACACCGGCCCGGTGCCCGACACGACGACGTCCCCCGACGGCGGCGCGCTGCCGAGCGGCATCGTGCGCCAGAGCTGGACGCGCAACTTCGAGGTCGACCGCGTGACCGAGAAGACGAGCACGCCGGCCGGGCGCGTCGCGCGCATGTCGGTGGCGGTGCTGGTCGACGGCTCCTACAAGGGCGCGGCCGGCGCGCGCGAGTTCGTGCCGCGCGACCGCGCCGAGCTCGACAAGCTGAGCGAGCTGGTCAAGGGCTCGATCGGCTTCAGCGCCGCGCGCGGCGACACCATCCAGGTCGACACCGCCCCGTTCGCGACCGGCGAAGGCCCGGACGTCGGCGACGCGATCCCCGGCCTGCCGCGCACCCAGATCATCGGCATCGGAGCCGGCGCCTTCGCCATCCTCGTCATCGGCGGCGCCGTGTTCGCCTTCCGCCGCCGCAAGAGCGCAGCGACGGGCTTGGCGCTCGTCCCCTCCTCCGCCACGACGACCGCCAGCTACGACGCGGTCGAGGACGAGGTCGACGTGCGGGTGCTCGGAGCCCGCGAGGCGACGCGCGAGCGCGCGCTCGGGATCGCCTCGCGCGACCCCGCGACCGCCGCGGTCATCCTGCGCGAGTGGCTGCACGCCCCGACCGCAGCCGCCGTCACAGCGGCACGCTTCTAGCACCTCCTCGGGCATCGCCCGGCACGCGCGGGCTCACAGGCAAGCATGACCCTGACCGGACCCGAGAAGGCAGTGCTGATGCTCTTGTCGCTCGACGAGGCGACGGCTGCGCCGATCGTCGGCGAGCTCGACGACATCGACCTCCGCAAGCTGCGCGAGGTCGCCGCGATGATGCGCGCGGTGCCCTCGAGCGCGCTCGAGGACGTGTACGGCGACTTCGTCGACCGCGCGAAGGACGCCGTCGCGGTGCCGCGCGGAGGCGTCAGCTACCTGCGCCGCCTCACCTCGCGCGCGCTCGGCGAGACGCGCTCGCAGGAGATCTTCACGGGCACGCCGCAGACGGGCCTCGATCGCATCGCGAGCGCCGACCCGGCCTCCGTCGCGGCGCTGCTCGAGCACGAGCACCCGCAGCTCGCGGCCGCCATCATCTCGCAGCTCGAGCCCGGGCGCGCCGCGCGCATCTTCCAGGCGCTCTCCGCGGCCGCGCAGGCCCCGATCATCACCAGGCTCGGTGCGATGACCGAGGTGCCCGCCGGGATGCTCGAGGGCGTCGCCGCCGCGCTCGCCGCCGAGCTCCCTCCCCCCGAGGCCGAGGCCGCGATGTCGGTCGACGGCATCGCGCGCGCGGCGGGGCTGCTGCGCAAGGTGACCAAGGAGCAAGCCGCCGAGCTGCTCGACGGACTCGGCGACGACGGCAGCGAGCTCGCGCAGCTCATCCGACACGCGATGTACACCTTCGAGGACATGAAGGCGCTCGACCCGCGCGCGCTTCGCTCCATCTTGAAGGAGGTCCAGCAGGACCGCCTCGTGCTCGCGCTCAAGACCGCGAGCGAGGCGCTGAAGGAGCGCATCTTCGCGAGCATGTCGTCGCGCGCGGCGGAGCTGCTGCGCGACGACCTCGCGACGCTCGGCGGCGTGCGCCTCGCCGACGTCGAGGCCGCCCAGCTGCAGATCGTCGAGACCGCGATGCGCCTCGAGAGCGAGGGGCAGATCTCGCTCGGCGGCGACGAAGACCTCGTCTGAGGACCCCTCCCCGTGCCCCCCGTCAAGAACGCCGTCTTTCGTGAGCACCTGCGCGGCGGGCGCGTGCGCACCTCGTGGCTCGCGCGCCCCTCGGCGCGCCCCCCGATGCCCGAGCTGCCCAAGCCGCCGCCGCTGCCCTCGTTCGACCTCGCCTCGCTCATCGGCCAGGGCGCGGGCGACACGGCGCCCGCCGAGTCGGGCGAGCTGCACGACGCCCCGCGGCCGCCGAGCGACACGGCGCCGCCGTACGGGGCCCCGGCCGCCACGCCCCCCACCGATCCGCGGCCCCCCGATTCGGCCGTGTTCGAGGTGGTCGAGCGCCTCGAGCGCTCGCTCGCGGACATCGTGACCTTGCGCTCGCGGGTGCTCGCCGACACCGAGCGTCAGCTCGTCGAGCTCGCGACCGCGATCGCGCGGCGCGTCGTCGGCCAGGAGCTGCGCACCCACCCCAAGCTCATCGCCGACCTCGCGCGCGAGGGCATCGAGTCGCTCGCCGAGCGCGACCACGTCACGGTGCGCATCGGCGCGATCCTCGACGAGGAGACGCTCGCGTCGCTGCTCGAGGCGCTGCACGCGCAGGCGCCCGACTGCCAGGTCGTGTTCGACCGCGCCCTCGGCCCCGGCGGCTGCCTCGTCGAGGCCGACCTCGGCCACGTCGATCAGTCGCTCGAGGCGCGCCTAGCGCACATCGTCGAGAGCCTGTCGCCCGAGGTCGAGGCGACGTGAGCGAGCTCTCGCTGGAGCGCCACCTGCGGGCCGTCGAGCGCGCCCGCGTCCAGCGCCCCGTGGGCACCGTGACGGAGGTCGTCGGGCTCGTCGCGGAGGTCGGGGGCGTGCGCGCGGCGGTGGGCGACATCCTGCGCCTGGTCGGCGGCACCACCCACGGCGCGGCGCTCGATCTCGAGGTGATCGGCTTCCGCAGCGGGCGCCTGCTGGCCACCCCGCTCGGGCCGGTCGCCGGCGTGCGCCCCGGCGCGCGCGTGACCCGCTCCGACCGCGGCCCCAAGGTCCCCGTCGGCATGGGCCTGCTCGGCCGCATCGTCGACGCGTTCGGCGGCGCGCTCGACGGGCGCGGCGCGCCGGACGCGCCCACCACCGTCGAGGTGCGCGCGGCGCCCCCTCCCGCGGTGTCGCGTCGCCCGATCGAGCGCCCCTTCGCGACCGGCGTGCGCGCTCTCGACGCGATGCTCACCCTGGGCTGCGGCCAGCGCATGGGCATCTTCGCCGGCGCGGGCGTCGGCAAGAGCACGCTGCTCGGCATGATCTGCCGCTCGTCGCAGGCCGACGTCAACGTCATCGCGCTGGTCGGAGAGAGAGGGCGCGAGGTCAACGACTTCGTGCGCCACGCGCTCGGCGCCGAGGGGCTCGAGCGCTCGGTCGTCGTCGCCGCGACGAGCGATCAGCCGCCGCTCGTGCGGGCGCGCGCGGCCGAGACCGCGACCGCGGTCGCCGAGTACTTCCGAGACCAGGGGCTGAGCGTGCTGCTCGTGATGGACTCGGTGACCCGCTACGCCATGTCGCTGCGCGAGACGGCCCTCGCCAGCGGCGAGCCGCCGGCCACCAAGGGCTACCCGCCGTCGGTGTTCGCCGCGCTGCCGCGCTTGCTCGAGCGCGCGGGGACCGGCTCGGGGCGCGGCGTCATCACCGCGCTCTACACCGTGCTCGTCGAGGGCGACGACCTGTCCGATCCCATCGCCGACGCGGTGCGCTCGATCCTCGACGGCCACGTGGTGCTCTCGCGCTCGCTGGCCGAGCGGGGTCATTTCCCGGCCATCGACGTGCTGCAGAGCATCTCGCGCCTCGCGCCGATGCTCTGCGCCGAGCCGCAGATGAGGTCCGCCTCGGCGGTGCGCTCGCTGCTCGCCTCGCACCGCGAGGCGCTCGACCTCATCCAGGTCGGCGCCTACGCAGCCGGCAGCGACCCGCGCGTCGACGCCGCGGTGCGCGCGCTGCCCGACATCGAGGCGTTCCTGCGCCAGGACATGAACGAGATCGCGCCCTGGCCCGAGACGCTCGGGCGCCTCGCCGGGCTCGGCAGGCTCGGAGGCGCGCCGTGACCCCAAGTCGCGACAAGCGGCTGCGCAAGCTCGTCGAGCTTCGCACGCGCGTGCTCGACCAGAAGCGACTCGAGCTCGCCCAGGCAGGCGCCGCGCAGCGCACCGCGCAGGTCGCCACGCTCGAGGCGAGCGCTGCGCTCGTCGCCGCGCACGCGCACCGCGCGGAGCTGTCGGCCACCGGGGCAGCCGCCGAGCGCTGGAGCGACGTCGATCGCTGGCAGACCGCGCGGCAAGCCGCCCTCGACGCCGCGCAGGCCGCCGAGGCCGACGCGCGGGCCAAGGTCGAGCTCGCGCGGCGGCGCGTCATCGCCGCGCAGACCGACGTCGCGAGCATCGAGGCGCTGCTCGAGCGCATCCTGACCGCGGAGCGCAAGGCCGAGGACCGCATCGAGCAGAAGGCCTCCGACGAGCTGTCGTCGGTGCGCGTCGCCGCGCGCAACGCGAGCCAGGCGCGATGAGGGTCGCCGGCCTCGACCGCCCGGTCACGCTCGACGCCCGGCCGCCGCCGCGCGTCGCGACGCGGGTCGCCGAGGAGGGCGCGGTCGTCGCCGTGCTCTCGGCGCTCGTCGCGCTCCCCGCCCGGCGCGCACGCCGCGTGGCGCCCCCCTTCACCCCCGCCGGACGCCCCGCCGGTGACGCCGGGCCCGACAGTTCCGTGACGGCCTCGGCCGACGGGGCGCTGACGCCAGGGGGGCCCGCAGGCGGCCTCGCCGGGGGCGCGCTCGCCGCGAGCCGCGTCACCGCCCGCATCTCGACCGAATCGCTCGGCGAGGTGGTGGTCGTCGTCGAGCGCGGCGAGCGCGGCCTGGTCGTACGACTGGGCGTCGATGGGCTGTGCGAGGCCGACGCGCGCGAGGTCGAGGAGTCCCTCGTCCGCACGCTGGGCGACGAGGGGCTGACCCTCGCGTCGTGCGCCGTCTGCCCGGCCGCCGACGTGCTCGGCACCGGTCTTGCTCAATCCCCCACCGAAGCGCCTCCCGGCGACGCCGGGGCCGCCTCCGCTCGCCCCGCACGGCGCCTCGTGAACCTCGTCGGCTGACCACCCCATGATCTCTCCCACCCAGTCCCAATCGCAGACGGCGGCGACGCAATCGGCGGGAGGCTCGTCCGTCTCGTCGCTGACGGGCGGCCAGGCGCTGGGCAAGGACGCCTTCCTCAAGCTGCTGGTCGAGCAGGTCCGCCACCAGGACCCGCTCAAGCCGATGGACGACACGGCGATGGTCGCGCAGCTCGCGCAGTTCTCGACGCTCGAGCAGCAGGTGACGGGCAACCAGCTCCTTCAGCTGCTCGCGACGCAGCAGCGCGGGCTGGCCAACGACGCCGCCATCGGGCTGGTGGGCAAGACCGCGAGCGTGCGCGGCAACACCGTGTCGCTGGCCGGCGCCGGCCTCGGCGTGCCGGTGCGCTTCTCGCTCGGCGGGCCCGCGCAGACGGTCACCGTGACGCTCAAGGACGCCGCGGGCCGCACGGTCCGCACGCTCGAGCTCGGCGCGCACGCGCAGGGCGCCACCTCGCTGTCTTGGGACGGCAAGGACGACGGCGGCAACGACCAGCCCCCCGGCGCGTACACCGTGTCGGTCGCGGCGAAGACGGCGGACGGCGCGAGCGTCGACGTCGTGCAGCAGACCACGGGCACGGTCACCTCCGTGTCGTTCGACCAGGGCTACGCGATGATCGCGCTCGACAACGGCGTCCAGGCGCCGGCGGCCGATCTCGTGCAGGTTTCCGGCAAGTAGGAGGAGGGTGCCATGTCGATTCTTCGCGCGATGTACACGGGGGTCACGGGGATCAACGCCGAGGGCGACGCGCTCGGCGTCATCGGCGACAACATCGCGAACGTGAACACGATCGGGTTCAAGCAGCAGCGCGGCCTGTTCGAGGACGTGCTCGGCCACTCGATCGCGACCAGCGACGGCGCCGGCTCGGGCGTGCGCATGTCCGACGTCCAGCAGATGTTCACGCAGGGGTCGCTCTCGAGCACCGGCGTGTCCACCGACCTCGCGCTGAGCGGCGACGGCTTCTTCGTCGTGCACGGCTCGGTCGACGGCTTGCCGGGCAACTACTACACGCGCGCAGGTCAGACGCAGATCGATCGCGAGGGGCACCTCGTCACCGGCTCGGGCATGCAGGTGCAGGGCTACGCCGCGCAGGCAGGCGGCGCGTTCGCCACCAGCCTGACGACGCTCAAGCTGCCGACCTCGGCGCTGCCGCCGCTGCCGACGGCCAACCTCTCCATCACGGCCAACCTCGACGCGAGCGCCGCCGTGCCCGCGGGCGCGTGGGACCAGTCGACCCCGGGCGCGACGTCGAACTTCTCGACCTCGATCAGCGTCTACGACTCGCTCGGCCAGAGCCACACGGCCAACGTCTACTTCGCCAAGACGGCGGCGGGCTCGTGGGACTACCACGCCCTCGTCGACGGCGCGGACATGGCCGGCGGCACCGCGGGCACCCCCATCGAGATCGGCTCGGGCACCCTCGCCTTCTCGCCGAGCGGCGCGCTCGACTCGGTCACGACCAACGTGCCCTTCGCGCCGAGCTTCGTCGGCGCGCAGCCCAGCCAGGCGATGACGCTGAGCCTGGGCACGCCCACGTCGACCGGCGGCTCGGGCCTCGACGGCATCACGCAGTTCGCGACGCCGTCGAGCGTGTCGGCGCAGTCGCAGGACGGCTACGGCTCGGGCGACCTGTCGGGCATCGCCATCGACGGCGGCGGCGTCGTGCGCGGCATCTACTCCAACGGCCAGAAGGTCGCCGTCGGCCAGCTCGCCATCGCGAAGTTCCGCTCCAACGAGGGGCTCGGACGCGCCGGACAGGGGCTGTTCACCGCGACGCGCGACAGCGGCGAGGCCTCGATCGGCGTGTCGGGCACGGGCGGCCGCGCCGCCGTGTCGGCCGGCACGCTCGAGCAGTCGAACGTGGACCTCGCGCAGCAGTTCGTCGATCTCATCTCGCACCAGCGCTCGTTCCAGGCCAACTCCAAGACGATCACCACGGCCGACGAGATGCTGCAGGAACTCGTGAACCTGAAGCGTTGATCCGGAGCCAATCCTCGTGTCGCAGAACGACGTCACCCCCACGGCAACGCCAGCGGCCGCCAAGGGCAAGGGCAAGGGCAAGCTCGTCGCGCTCCTCGTCACGGTGCTGCTGCTCGCGGGCGGGAGCGCCGCGGCCGGCGTCGCCTTCGGCCCGAAGCTGCTCAAGCCTCGCGCCGCCAAGCACCCGCCCAGCGCAGCCTCCGCCGACGCCGAGGGCGAGGGCGAGGGCGCCCCGAAGGCCTCGCACACGCTCGACCCCATCGTGGTCGACATCCGCGTCGGCGACGAGGAGCTGCACCACATCAAGGTCGGCCTCGCGCTCGAGCTCGGCGGCGAGCCGAAGGAGGAGGAGCTCAAGGGGCTCGTCCCGCGCGGCCGCGACGCCGCCATCGGCTACCTGCGCAGCCTCACCCTCGTCGAGGTCACCGATCCCGCGAAATTCGAGGGAATCCGCACCGAGCTGAGCCACCGGATCGTCAAGGCGATGGGCAAGAAGGTCGTCAAGCGCGTCCTGTTCACCGACTTCGTGGTGCAATGACCGACCCCCCCTACTCCGCAGCCCGCGTCGAGTGGCAGGAGTCGGACCGCGCCGCGGTGCGACGCCTCGACCTCACCGGTCGCGAGCGCAAGCTGCGCGGCGCCGTGCTCTCGATGACCCGCATCGCCGCCGCGTTCTCGCGCGCCGCGCGCCGCAGCATGCCCTTCGTCGTGCGCTACCGCGCCGCGGTCACGCCCGGCCCGGTCGAGGTGGTCGGCACCGCGGCGGGCACGATCCACCCCGCCGGAGTGCCGAGCATCTCGCACACGCTCGGGTCGGCCGACGGGCGCACCTCGGCCTCGGTCGCGCTCAACGCGGACGCCATCGGCTTCGTGCTCGAGGGGGCGCTGGGCGGAAAGGGCGCCTTCTGGCGCTCGCCGCTGTCGCCCGAGCTCAGCTTCGCGCAGCGCGCCGTGCTCGACCGCGTCGCCGGCTCGCTCGCGGCCGACTTCGCCGCGTGCGTGAAGGCCGAGATCGGCGTCGCGCTCCTGCCGCTGCCTCCCGACGTCGGCCCGGACACCTCGGGCGATTCGCTGCGCGTCGCCTGCATGATCGACGGGCTCCCGGTGCCCGCCACGGTGACCATCACCGTGTCGGCGTCGGCCGTCGAGGCCGCCGCGCGCGAGCAGCTCCTCCCCGCCCCCACGCAGGGCGACCCCCGCATCGCCGAGGCGCTGCGCGAGATCGATCTGCCGGTCGTCGCGGAGCTCGGGCGGGTGACGCTCGGCCTGCGGCGCGTGCTCGCGCTCGAGGTCGGAGACATCGTGCGCCTGCAGACGGCCACCGACGACCCGGTCAGCATCCGCGTCGGCGGGATCGAGAAGTTCGACGCGGCTCCGGTCGTGTCGCGTGGCCAGCTCGCCATCGAGATCAAGACTCGGCACGCGAGTTGAAGTGACGTCTCCGTCGAGGAGGAGACGTTGCCCATGAACATCGACGAACAAGGGGCCTCGGCCAGGTCCGAACCGCCCCCCATGGTGTCGCTCGACGCCATCGCGACGGGCCTCGGCGCGGCCACGCGGAGCCTCGACAGCCTGGGGTTCGTGATGGACGTCCCGGTCGATCTCACCGTCGAGATCGGGCGCCGGAGGCTCAAGATCGCGGACATTCTGCGGCTGGCGCCGGGCTCGGTGCTCGAGCTCGACAAGGCCTCGGGCGAGCCGCTCGACATCCTCGCCAACGGCCGCGTCATCGCGCGAGGCGAGGCGGTGGTGGTCGGCGACCACTACGGCGTGCGCCTGACCGAGGTGCTCATGCTCGACGACGCGCGCGGGGGCGACGAGTGAGGCCGCGCGTCTCCGTCGCGGCGCTGGCGCTCGCGGCCGTCATGGCCGTGACGCCGGCCTACGCCGACGTCCCCGCTCCGGCCGCGGGCACCCCCGCCTGGCTGGCGCAGCCGCGCAGCGCGGCGGTCGCACCGAGCACCGGCTCGCCGCTGCGCACCGCCGGCATCGCCGCGCTGGTCGCGGGCATCGGCGCCGCCGCGCTCTTCGTGCAGCGCCGGCGACGCCGCGCCCCGGCGGGCACGCTCGCCGCCCAGACGCGCGTGGTGGTGCTCGACTCGACCCGCATCGGGCCCAAGGCGCAGCTGGTGCTCGCGTCGGTCGGCGGGCGCGGCGTGCTGCTCGGCGTCACCGAGACGAGCATCCGCCGCCTCGGCTCGGTCGATCTCGGCGCGCCGCCCGCGGAGCAGCCGGCGGCCGCCGCCGACAAGGCGTCGCTCGCGTTCGCGCCGCTGCTGCAGCGGCTCGTCAACGCCGAGGCGAGGCCCGAGGGGGACGACGTCGCTCGTTCGGCGAGCGACGACGACGACCGCGGCCCCAGCACGCGCCGCGATCGCGATCGCGGCGGCGAGCGCGACGTGCCCCACATCGGCGGCGTCGCGGCGATGCTCGCCGGCGACGTGCGCGACTCGCTCGACCTCACGGGCTCGCGACGCCCCCGGGCCGCCCGCAAGGCCGAGCCCCGCCCCGCGCACGACGCGCTCGAGGAGCAGGCGTCGGGCCTGGTCGGGCGGCGCATGAGGCGCCCGTGAAGCCGACCGATCTCGCCGCGGCGCTCGCGAACGGCGTCGGCCTGTCGCCGCCGCTGCGCATCCTCGCGCTGCTGACGCTGCTGTCACTCCTGCCGGCCATCGTGCTGACGATGACGTCGTTCGTGCGCACGATCGTCGTGCTCTCGATGCTGCGTCAGGGCCTCGGCGCGCCGCAGACGCCCCCGACCCAGGTCATCGTCGGCCTCGCGCTGTTCATCACCGCGTTCACGATGACCCCCATCGCGCGCGAGATCCAGACGGTGGCGATCGAGCCCTACATCGCCGCGAAGATGGACGAGTCGCAGGCCATCGACGCCGGCGTGGCTCCGCTGCGCGCGTTCATGCTCCGCCAGACGCGCCAGGCCGATCTGCGCCTCTTCTACGACGCCACGCACACGGCGTTGCCCGCGACGCCCGAGGACGTGCCGATGCGCATCGCGATGCCCGCGTTCGTCGTCTCCGAGCTCACGACCGCGTTCCAGATGGGCGTGATGGTCCTCTTGCCCTTCCTCGTCGTCGACCTGGCCGTCGCGTCGCTGCTCATGTCGATGGGCATGGTCTTCGTCTCCCCCACCACCCTCGCGCTCCCGATGAAGCTGCTCCTGTTCGTCCTCGCCGACGGCTGGAACCTCGTCGTCGGCTCGCTCTTGCAGAGCTTCCGATGACCACCGACGGCGCGCTCGAGCTGCTGCACGGCATGCTGCTGGTCTGGGCCGAGGCCGCCGGCCCCGCGCTCGCCGCCGCGCTCCTCGTCGGCGTCCTGGTCGGCGTGCTGCAGACCGCGACGCAGGTCAACGAGGCCAGCGTCAGCTTCGTCACCAAGCTGCTGGCGGTCGGCGCGGCGATCGTCGTCGGCGGCCCGTGGGTGCTCGAGCGGCTCGTGGCCTACACGCACCACAGCATCTCGGCGATCTCCGAGGTCGTGCGGTGAGCTTCGAGCTCCCGTCGCGCGAGCTCGGGGTGTTCGCCCTCGAGTCGGCGCGCATCGCCGGCCTGCTGGCCGCCTCGCCGCTGCCCTGGCAGATGGCGCCGATCCGCGTGCGCGGGGCGCTGTGCCTGCTGCTCGCCTTCGTCGTGCACGGCGCGGCGCCCGCGTCGGGCATCGAGTCGATCGAGGCGCTCGCGCGGGCGATCCCGTTCGAGGTGCTGCTCGGCGTGGCGATGGGGCTGGTCGTGCGCTTCGCGCTCGCGACCATCGAGATCGCCGGCGAGATCATCTCGCCGCTCAGCGGCCTGGGCGCCGCGGCCCTCTTCGACGCGCACCTCGCGGAGTCGGAGACGGGCATCACGCGCTTCCTGCGCACCGGCGCGATGCTCATCGCGCTCGTCGCGGGCCTGCACCGCACGGTGCTCGGCGCGGTGCTCGCGAGCTTCCGCGTGCTGCCCGCGGGAGCCGCGCTGCACGTCGAGCTCGCCGCGCCTGCGCTGCTCGAGGCGTCGTCGACCGCGATCGCCTCGGGCGTGCGCATCGCGCTCCCGGTCGTGTCGGTGCTGCTGCTCCTTCAGGTGGCGCTCGCGTTCGTGTCGCGCGCGGCGCCCGCGATGCAGGTCTTCTCCATCGGCTTCGCCGCGTCGCTCGTGGCCGGCGGGGTCACGCTCGCCGCGACGCTCCCGGACTTCGGCCACGAGGTCGAGGCCGAGATGTCGCACGTCGGCCGTCGGCTCGAGATCGTCGTCACCGCCGTCGCGGGAGAATGAGCCGTGGCCGACAACGACGCCGCCAGCAAAAACGAGAAACCGACACCGCAAAAGCGCACCAAGGCGCGCGAGCAGGGGCAGTTCGCGCGCGCGCGCGACGCGGGCGGCGTGGCCGCGTCGATCGCCGTCGTGCTCGCGCTCGCGACGATCGGCCCTTCCATCGTGCGCCAGGTGCGCCTGCTCACCCGCGCGTGCCTCAGCGAGCCGTTCGACCTCGTGCACGGCGACGCCGGCACGCTCGCCCGCCGCGCGCTCCCCGTGCTCGTGCTCTCGATCGTCCCGCTCGGGCTCGCGGCGGCGATCGCCTCGACCGCGGTCGGCTTCGCCGAGGCCGGCTTCCAGCCCAAGCTCGATCTCGTGCTGCCGAAGTGGAGCCGCATCGACCCGCTCGGCAAGCTCAAGCACATGCTGTCGCCGACGACGGCGGCGCTCGAGATCACGATGTCCGTCGCCCGCATCGGAGCGGTCGGGGTCGTCGCGTACAAGACGCTCGAGGCCGAGCTGCCGACGATGGTGCGCCTGTCGCGCTCGAGCCTCGAGGCCGGAGTCGGCGAGCTGTTCGCCGCCGCCGCGCGGCTCACCGTGCGCGCGGCGCTCGCCCTCGCGGTCCTCGCCGCGCTCGACTGGGCGCAGAGCAAATGGCGCCTCGAGCGCCAGCTCATGATGTCCAAGCAGGAGGTGAAGGAGGAGTTCAAGCAGGCGGAGGGCGATCCGCACGTGAAGCAGCGGCTGCGCGCGCGCGCGCGCGAGCGGCTCAAGCGGGGCCTGGCCAAGCAGGTCCGGCTCGCCGACGTCGTGCTCGCCAACCCGACCCACGTCTCGGTCGCGCTGCGCTACCGCCCCGCCGAGGGCGCGCCGGTGGTGCTCGCCAAGGGCTACGACGAGGTCGCGCTCTACATGCGGAAGGTGGCCGCCGAGGCGGACGTGCCGATCCTCGAGTCACCGCCGCTCGCGCGCGCGCTCGCCTCGCGCGTCCGCCCCGGGCGCGTCATCCCCGTCGATCTCTACGCGGCCGTCGCGCAGGTGCTCGCCGTCGTCTACCGCCTGAAGAAGAAGCGCGGCTGGCTGGGCTGACGCGCGTGTCAGGGCGCCGCGACGTTCGGGTGATCGACGAAGGTGCGGCACGGCTGCGCACGCAGCGACGGGCAGGCCGGCAGCTCGGTCGGCACGTCGGCGCCCGGCAGCACCGGCAACGCGACGCTCGACGGCATGGCCGAGGAGTGCGCGATGCGGTGGGCGGTCGACGCGGTCTGGGGCAGGAGCTCGAAGCGCCACGCGTCGCGGCTGTCGCCGGGCGTGTCGATGGCGATGCGGATGCGCGAGTCCTTGCGGAACGCGTGCGCGAAGCCGGCGATCGGGATGCGAACCTGCGCCCACTGGCCCGCGACGAGCGGCTGCGAGTCCTTCTCGAGGTAGGTCGGCTCGGGCCAGAGATCGGTCGAAGACGCGTCGAGCTTGCGCCGCGTCGCGCGCAGCCAGCCGCTCTGGACGTACATCTCCTGGCCGTCGGGGCGCACCTCGCTGAGGTTGACCTCGAGGTCGGCGTCGTCGGCGTCGGACTGGAGCCAGACGTCGACGCTGCCGGTGCCGACCATCAGCAGGTCGGCGGCGAGCGGCGCGGTCGTCCACGCCACGGCGTCACCCTCGGCGGGCACGCGCCAGTCGTAGTTGGGCAGGAGGTCCCACGCGCCGGCGCCGGGCGCGAGCACGCCGCGGTCGCCCGCGGTGGGGTCGACGTGGAAGCTCGACGCGGCCGAACCGGTCGTCGGCGCTGCGGCGCCGAGCGAGCCGTCGGGCTGGAAATACCAGCGCGAGGCGGCGACGCCGGGGATGGGCCACTTCGCGTAGGACCGCTCGAACGTCGCCACGGGCGCGCCGGGCTTCGCCCCGCCCGCGCCGTTCTCGAAGAGCACGCGCACGGGGGGCTCGGCCTCCCACGCAGCGCGCGCCGCGGCGACGTCGGCGGAGCCCGCGAGCCGATCGGGCGGCAGCGTGATGGCGACGCCGAAGATCTGCTGGGTGAGGATCGCCCCGAGCGCGCGCACGTTGGGGTCGAGCCCCGGCACGCGGTCGGCGACGTAGAGGTCGAGGAACGTCTTCCACTCGACCAGCAGGGCGGGCGCGAGCGAGTCGACGTGCACGCCGTTGTAGACCGTGAGCCGCTTGCTCGGCGCGCCGGTGAACTGGTCGAGCAGCGTCGTGAAGAAGGGCCCCGTCTGCTCGTCCTGGAACGCGCACGCGAGGAACACGGGCACGTCGATGTCGTGGACGAAGAGCGTGGGGTTGACCGGGTCGGCGATGACGGGGTCGTAGTACTTGAGGCCGCGCGCCTGCGCGATGTTGTCGAAGCGCTGGTCGTGCAGCAGCTGGTTCTCCTCGCAGACGGTGTCGCCCGCGTCGACGCGCGCCTGCTCCCAGCCCTGCCCATACGGCGCCGCCTTGTCGTAGACGTTGGCGATCCACTCCATGGCGAAGCCGTTGTTGAGGATGCCGCCGGGCTCGAGCGTCGTGGCCGTGTTGCCGATGACGCTGAGCGGCGCGATGGCCGCGAGGCTCGGCGGGCGCCCGTGCGCGACGAACAGCTGCGAGATGCCCGGGTACGAGATGCCCGTCATGCCGACCTTGTGCGCGTGCACCCAGGGCTGCGCGGCGACGATCTCGACGATGTCGTAGCCGTCGAGCACCTGCAGGCGCTCGAAGTAGTCGTACGCGCCGCCCGAGCAGCCCGTGCCGCGCATGTTGACGCTCACCGTGGCGTAGCCGTTGAGCGCGGCGATGAGCGCGGTGCCGTCCGATGGCGCGTCGCAGAGCACGGGGAAGGTCGTGCAGAGCGACGTCTGCGCGCCGCTCAGCGCGGCGTGGCCCGGGCGCCCCGGGTCGTAGCCCGAGTAGTTGACGATGGTCGGGTACGGGCCGGCCGACGCCGGCCCCGGCAGCGTGACGAACGCCGCGAGCGTCGTGCCGTCGCGCATCGTCAGGTAGAGGTTGCCCGCCTCGAGCTTCTGGCCTTGGTAGAAGGCCGCGTCGGGCACGCTGTGGTCGGGGTCGAGCACGGTGACGGCGTCGGAGCGCTCGGCCGGCGTGACGCCGACGGTGTGGACGCGGTAGCCCGCGCCGGGCGCGAGCTTGCGGAAGACGAAGCTGCCGAGGTGGTCGGCGGTGCCGATCGCCACCGTCGCGTCGCTGCCGTCGCGCAGCTCGAGCGAGGTGCCCGGCGTCGCGTGGGTGACGAACACCTGCGCGACGCTCCCCTGCGCGCGGTAGGGAGCATTGCCGGGCGCGGCGTCCGAGCCCACGTCCACGGCGGAGTCCGAGGCCGTATCGGCCGACGCATCGCCGCCCGCATCGGCGCCCGCGGCGCCACCCTGCGGCGCGACGTCCTCCTCCGCGTCCGTACAGCCTGCCACCAGCGCCGCACACACCAAGCCCGCCCACAAGAATTGCCGCATCGGCGCACCGTATCCGAAAGCCGGCTCCACGAGGGCCTCGCGGCATCGCCTCACGAGCGTCGCAGACAGCTTGCGTCGAGCACCGAAACTCGACCTGCCCTACCGGTCACGTTAGGAGTATTGGTCGAGCCCTCGGTGGGGCGGCGGCTCGGAGGTGCGGCGTGAGCGACGAAATCATCGGAGCCGTCGTGGCGCGAAGGTGGAAGCTGACGCGCCTCATCGGAGCGGGCGCCGTCGGTGCCGTCTACGAGGCGACCGATCTGCGCGGCGGCGAGCCTCGCGCGGTCAAGCTCCTGCTGCCCGAGCACGGCGTCGATCGCGCGCTGGGCGAGCGCTTCGTCGCCGAGGCGCTGGCCGTCGCGCGCCTCTCGCACCCCAACATCGTGCGCGCCGAGGAGGCCGGCAAGGCCGAGGACGGCACGCCCTACCTCGTGATGCCGCTGCTCAGCGGACACCCGCTCTCGCAGTACACCGACACGCGCCAGCGGCTCGACGTCGAGCGCGTCTGCCGCCTCGTGTTCGCCCTGCTCGGCGGGCTCGACCACGCGCACGCCGCGGGCGTCGTGCACCGCGACGTCAAGCCGGCCAACGTGTTCGTCGGGCGCATGCCGAGCGGCAAGTACTCGAGCGTGCTGCTCGATTTCGGCGTCGCCAAGGTGCTCGAGGAGTCGGGGCGCTTCGGCTCGCGCACCGCCACCGGCGCGCTCATCGGCACGCCGGCCTACATGAGCCCCGAGCAGCTCACCGACGCGCGCCGCATCGACCACCGCACCGACCTCTGGTCGGTGGGCGTCATGACCTACCAGCTGCTGTCCGGCGCGCTCCCCTTCCGCGACCCCGACCCGGTGCAGGCCATGTTCTCGGTGCTCACCACCGACCCCCACCCGATCGAGCAGGTCGTGCCGACGCTCGTGCGCTGGCGCGGCTTCTTCGAGCGAGCGCTCGCGCGCGACCCCGCGCACCGGTTCGACTCGGCGCGCGCCATGGCCGAGGGGCTCATCGCCGTGTACGGCAAGCAGGTTCCGATGGACGCCTTCGGCGTCGCAGCAGCGACCTCGCCGCAGGCCGCGTCGCTGGCGCCCACCGACTACGCCATCCCCGCCGTGCCGCTGCTGGTGCTGCCGGGCGATCGACGCTGAAGCGCGCCGGATTTCGAGCAGGCGCTCCAGGGTTGAGCCCGCTCGCCAGCATCGGATAGGCTCGGGAAGATGCCCGCGCAGCGAGAGACCGACGCGACGTTCGCGTCGATCATCGGCCGGTCCGTGCCGTCCTCGCTCGTGCCCGGCGTCGTGTACGAGCCGCAGAGCGCGCTCGGCGAGGGTGGCACCTCGCTCATCTACCTCGCGACGCGCCGGAGCGAGGCGGGCGCCTCGACCGTCGTGCTCAAGGTCGTGCGCCCGTCGGTGCTCGCAGCCGGCGAGGGGGCGGCGGTCATGTCGTTCGACAAGGAGATCGCCGCGCTCGCGCGCCTCGGCGAGCGCGTGCCGCCGCCGACGTCGATCGTCCGGCTGCTCGACTGGGGCAAGCTCGCGGCGAGCGCGGCCACGCTCGACCTCGAGCTGCCGTGGGTGGCCGTCGAGTACGTGCACGGCGGCGTCGAGGGCGCCTCGCTGCGCGAGCGCATCGCCTACGCGGTCGCACGCACCGGGTCGTCGTTCGACCCCGCGCGCGCGGGGCGCGTCGTGCAGGCCATCGCCTCGGGCCTCGAGATCGTGCACGAGATGGGCATCGTCCACCGCGACATCAAGCCCGACAACGTCCTCATCTGCGGGCAGGGCGACGCGGAGCTCGTCAAGGTCGCCGACTTCGGCATCGCGCGCGTGACGGGCGTCGCGACGTTCGGCGCGAGCGTGGTGGGCACGCCGGGGTACATCGCGCCCGAGCGCCTGATGGGGCAAATCGGCCCCGCGACCGACGTCTTCAGCTTCGCGAGCACCGTGTACGCGACGCTCACCGCGACGAGCTACTTCGAGGCGCGCACGCTGCCCGACGCGCTGCGCCTCGCGCGCCGCCCCGAGCGCCGCAGCGTGCTCGACTCGCCCTACCTCGCCCCCGATCTCCGCGCGAACGCGGCCGCGTGCCGCTCGATCGACGCCGCCCTCGCGCGCGCATCGACCGCCGACCCAGCCGCGCGCACCGCGACGCCCTCCGAGCTCGCCGCGGAGCTTCTCCCCTTCCTGCGCGGCGACGCGAGCGCGAGCACGAGCACGAGGCGCCCGCGCCCCACGGCGAGCGCTGGGGGCGCGGCCGCCAGCTTCACCTGGTCGGTGCGCGGCAAGCTCGACCCCCCGCTGCACCTGCTGTCGGCCGCGTGGGACGTCGATGGCACCTGCCTGGCGCGCACGAGCGCCGGCCTGATGTTCTGGGACGGCGCGCGCTGGCGTCGCTGGAACGCAGACGGCGGCCCGAGCGCCATCCCCGTCACGCAGGTGCACCGGCTTCGCTCCGGCGCGTGGCTGCTCGCCGGCGACGACTGCACCGTGCGCGTCTTCGACAGCGACGGGCTGCGCCCGCTCGCGACGGCGTCGGCGGCCTTCGCCTCGCTCGACGCGCTCGACGGCTCGCTCGATGATCTGATCGTCGTCGCCGGGCGGGCTCGCCAGGGCCACTCGCTGCTCACGACGCTCGCGCTCGGGCGCTTCTGGAAGCCCATGACCGTCGGCGCCTCGCTGCACGGCCTCGCGCGCATCGACGCCGACACCTGGCTCGTCGCCGGCCGCTCGGTCGACGGCAAGGGCTTCGCCGCGCTGCACGCGCCGACCGCGCGCACCGTGCGGGCGCTCACCCTGCCCGACGTGCGCGCGATGCTCGCGTGCGCCTCCGACCGCGAGGCCGGCGTCGCGGTCGCGGTCGGCGCCGACGGGCTCGCGGTGGTGGTGCGCGGCGACGAGCGCAGCGTCGAGCACGTGGCCGCTGGGGTCGACCTCTCGGCCGCAGCGGTCGACGCCGAGGGGCGCGTGTGGGCCGGCTCCGGGCAAGGCATGTTCGCGCGCGACCCCGACGAGCGCACCTGGACGCGCGCGCTCGCTCCGACCCGCGCGATGCCGCCGATCGTCAGCATGTTCGCCGAGCCCGGCCGCGTGCTCGCGCTCGACGCCGACGGCACGGTGCTCGAGGGCCTCGCGCGCGCCTGACGCGGCGCGAGCGGCGCGGTTCAGCCGGGCGAGCCGACCGCGGCGGCGGCGCGCACGACGGGCAGGCGGACGCGCACCTCGGTGCCCACCCCCTCGGTGGACTTGATCTCGAGATCGCCCCCGGCGCTGCGCACGATGCCGAGGCACGCGCAGAGGCCGAGGCCGCGCCCGAGGCCCAGCGGGCGCGTCGTGAAGAATGGGTCGAACACGCGCGCGAGCGTCTCGCGAGACATGCCTCGCCCCGAGTCGGTGACGACGACCACGACGCTCCCCTCGCCCGCGCGCGCGCCGGTCACCTCGACCTTGCACCCCGACGGGCCGCCGGCCTGGCCCGCGTTGGTCAGCAGTCCGGCGAAGACGTGCACGAGGCTCGCCTCGTCGATCGCGACCTCGGGCAGCTCGGGCAGGGCGGTGCGAACGTGGGCGCGCTCGGGGATCGCGTTGCGCGCGACCTCGTAGGCCACGGCGAGCGCCGCGTCGACGTCGCAGCGGACGCGCGACGGGAAGGCCCGCCCCGCGAACGCGCGCAGCGACGCTACGATGTCGCGGATGCGGTTGGCCGCCGTGCGCGCGTCGCGCAGCCCCTCGACCAGCGCGTCGAGGCCCTCGCCGCCGGCCCTCGCCCACGCGGCGCGCGCGGCGTCGGGAGCCCGCACCAGCGCCTCGCTCACGACGTACACGTTGGCGATGAGCACCGCGAGCGGGTTGTTGATCTCGTGCGACATGCCCGCCGCGAGCGTCGCGAGCGACGCGGTGCGCTCGGCGGAGCTCGCGCGCGCCTGCAGCTCCTTGGCCTCGGTGATGTCGGTCACCGTGCCGCAGATGCGCCGCGGCTCGCCCCCCTCGCCGCGCTCGAGCACCTGCCCGGCGACCCGCACCCACGGCCCCGCCCCATCGAGCGAGGGGCGCCGGTGCTCGAACGAGAAGGTCGCGGTGCCCTCGGTGAGCCCTTGCATGATGTCGCGCGTGAGCGTCTCGCCCTCGGGCGACGCGAGCTTGGGGAGCATCGAGTCGAGGCTGCCGTGCAGCACCTCGGGCACCTCGGGCCAGCGGTGGAAGCGCGGGTCGTAGCGCAGCGTGCCGGCCGCGGCGTCCCACTCGAACGACGTGGTCTTCGACGCGCGCATCGACGTCTCGAGCAGCCCCTGCGCGTCGGTGAGGCTCTGCTCGGCCTCGACGCGCGCCGTCACGTCGGAGAGCAGCAGTACGAGGCCAGCGGGGCGCCCCTCGGCGTCGTGCAGCGCCGTCATGGCAAGCTCGGCGAGCCCCTCGCCGCCGTCCTTGCGCCGGAACGGCACGACATCGACGCTCGCGGCCACCTCGGTGAGCCGCGCGCAGGCCGCCGCCCAGGAGTCCTCGTCGAGGTCGGGTCGGACCAGGGGGCGGACCGGACGGCCGAGGACCTCGCCCTCGGTCCAGCCGAGCAGACGCACCGCCGCCTCGGACCAGCGGCACACCCTCAGGTCCGCTCCGACGACGACGATGGCCTCGCCTCGCCCCTCGGCGATCGCTGCCAGCGGCCCAAGCCCCGCTCCCTCGCTCAACCCTCCACCCTCCCGCGCGCACCGACGACTCCGATGCCAGATCGGTAAGCGTACGGAATACGCGGGCGCGATTGCAAGGGGCACCCCACCGCTCCCCGCGGGCGCGTGGACGGAGGAACCGCTTGGCTGCGCTCAGGGGCGCGGACCGATGAACCGAGTGGCTGCGCTCAGGGGCGCGGGGAGAGAAACGGCGTGACGGCTGCGACCAGCTCGCTCGCCGTGTAGGGCTTACCGAGCGCGGCGACGAAGCCGTGCGTCACGTACTCGGCCAGGGTCGAGTCGTCGGAGTACCCCGACGAGACGATGACCGGGACGGTGGCGTCGAGATCGCGCAGCGCCGCCAGCAGCGCGCGACCGCCGAGCCCGCCGGGCATGGTGAGATCGGTGAGCACGACGTCGAACGGCTCGCCCGACGCCTGCGCGCGGCGCCAGGCCTCGACGCCGCTCGCGCCGTCCTTCGCGGTCGTGACCGCGATGCCGGCGCGCTGCAGGCAGCGCGTCGCGATGAGGAGGATGGTCGGCTCGTCGTCGACGACGAGCACGCGGCGACCGCGAACAGGCGGCGGGGCCGGCGTCGGTTGGCGCGGCGCGTCGGAGACGGGGCGCGCGGCGGCCGGCAGGAAGACCTCGAAGCGACAGCCCGTCCCCGGTCGGGCGCGCAGGCGAACCGCGCCGCCGTGCTTGCGCGCGATCGAGTGCGAGATCGTCAGCCCGAGCCCCGCGCCACCCGGCTTCGTCGTGAAGCCGGGCTCGAACACCCGCGCGGCCTGCTCCGGGTCGAGCCCCGGGCCGTCGTCCTCGAACGACATCCGGACGTAGGCACCCGCGGGCAGATCGAGCGGCGCGTCGGCGGCGACGGCCTCGTCGACGACCGAGACGCGCACGCGCCCCCCGCCGGGCATCGCCTCGAGCGCGTTCGACACGAGGTTGTGCACCACCTGGCCGATCTGTTCGGCGTCCACCTCGGCGGCGGCGAGCCCCTCGGCGAAGTCGAGCTCGAGCGTGCAGGCCGAGCCGCGCAGCGCGAGCCTCGCCGCGTCGCTCACGAGGGGAGCCAGCTCGACGCGGCGACGCGTCGGAGCCCCCCCCTTGGAGAAGGTGAGCAGCCGCCGCGTCAGCAGGTGCGCGCGGCGCGCCGCCTCCTCGGCCTCGGCGAGCAGCTCGACCTGCTCCCCCTCGGCGTCGGACTTCGCGAGCGAGACGTTGATGAGGACGCCGGCGAGCAGGTTGTTGAAGTCGTGCGCGAACCCACCCGCGAGCACGCCGATCGAGTCGAGGCGCGCGGAGCGCTCGACCTGCTCGGCGAGCTGACGGCGCCGCAGGTTGTGCCACATCGCCTCCATGACGAGCGTGAGGCTGCGCACGTCGTCCTCGTCGTAGGGCGCCGCCTTGTTGCCCACTCCGGCGATGAGCACGATCTGCCCCGCGTCGAGCAGGGGGATGTTCATGTGGCGCGTGACGGGGACGTGCCCCTCGGGGTAGCCGCGCTTGAGGGAGCTCGGAGCGGCGTAGTCGTTGGTGATGACGGGCTTGCGCTGGCGCGCGGCCTCGCCCCACAGCCCCGTGTCCGCGATGCGGTACACGGTAGGCTTCACGAGCATCGTGCACGCGTCCATCACGCCGCGCGACCAGGCGTGCAGCGTCAGCGTCTGCTCCGCCTCGTCGACGAAGTAGAGGTAGCCCATCGTGCTGCTCGTCACCCGCAGCGAGGCTGCGAGGGCGGAGTCCTTCACGACCTGCTCGGGCGCCCCCTCGAGCTTCGACAGCTCGTACAGCGCGGCGACCCGGGCTCGCTCGAGCTGGAGCATCTCGCCCATACCGGCATCGGACACCATGCTGCTGAGTGTCAGCTTAGCATCCGTCTGGCAAATCGACAGGAATAGGGAGGGCGCGGACAGCGGGGCCGTGTGCCCCCGCTGCCGGCCCCGCCGTCCGACGGTCTCAGCTCACGGCGCGCACCAGGCGGCCCCGCCGACGCTCTCGCACCCGGACTGGTACGCGGGGGTGGCGGTGCCGTAGTAGAAGTTGCCCGTCAGGGGGTCACCCGCGGGCGACGACACGCAGCGACCGAGCGCGTCGGTCTTGGTGCAGCCCTGCCCGAGCGCGTAGGTCGAGCCCCCGACGCCGTCGCAGATCGCCCGCTGGGTCGACTCGGCGTAGAGCGTGGTGCCGTAGTACTCGGTGCAGATGTGGACGCCATTCAGGACGGTGTCGCACGAACCGAACGCCGCCGGCGTCGTGCACGTCGCTCCCTGCGCGTCGCTCGCGGCGTCCGCGGCCGCGTCGCCGCCACCCGAGTCGCCGCCTGCGTCGGCGCCCGCGGAGCCTCCCGATCCTGCCGCGCCGGCGCTGCCGCCGCCGCCCCCCGAGCCTCCCGTCCCGGCGCTTCCGGCCGAACCGGCC
>CAITLX010000285.1 GCA_903893335.1 uncultured delta proteobacterium
CGCGGCGGCCCGGGCGCGCCCCTGGGAGCGACTCGCGGTGCTCGCGACGTTCGCCGCCGCGCTCGCGGTGCGCCTCGCGGTCCCCGGCTCGCTCGCGAACTGGTACACGGACGTGCTGCCGGGCGTCGGTGCGGCGCCGTTCGAGCGCTTCGGGCCCGGCGTCTACGTGTTCCACGCCGCGCTGCGCTCGCTCGTGCCGTATGACGACACGACGCTGCTGCGCGCGGGGGCGGTGCTCGGGGCCGTGGGGGTCGCGGCGGCGGTCGCGTGGGCGCGCGTGGCAGGCGTGGGCGCGCTGACCGCGCTCGCGTTCGCCGCGCTGCTCGTCGTCTCGCCCTGCCACGTGCGCGTCGCGGCGTCGCCGAGCGAGCACGCGCTCGCCGCGACCGCCATCCTGCTCTGCCTCGCGCTGCACCGCGCGCCGGGGCGCCTCGCGTTCGCCGCGGCGCTCGCGCTCGTCCCGGTCGCGTCGTTCGTGCGCCCCGACGCCTGGATCGCCGTGGCCGCCGTGCCCCTGCTCGATCGCGCCGCTGGCCCGCTGCGCCCCGGCGCCGTCGCGCGCACGCTCGCGTTCGCGTCGGTGTGGGGCGTCACCGGCGTCGCCGTCGCGCGCTGGGTCGTGGCCGACGCGCACCACCCCGCCCCAGCCGCAGCCGACATGGCCCGCACCGCGCGCCACCTGCTCACGCAGCTGCCTACCTTCGCAGCGCAGCCCCCCGGGTGGCTCTCGTCGGCGGCGGTCCTGCTCGCCGCCGTCGGCGCGATCGAGCTCGCGCTTCGCGCGCCGCTTCGCCTGCTCGCCGCGCTCGCCGCGCTCGCCGTCTCGTTCGTGCCCCTCGGGCGCACGCTCGAGCACGACGGCCTGCTCGGCGCGCGCTATTTTCTCGTCGCGCTCGCGCTCGTGCTCTTCGTCGCCGCCGAGGGGGCCGCGACGCTCGCCTCGCTCGCCGGGCGGCTCGCGTCGAGCCCGCTCGTCGCCCCGGCCGTCGTCGCGGCAGTCGTGCTCGTCGCCACGCTCCAGGCGCGCCCCGCGTGGGCCTACCGCTACGCCTTCCAGGACGAGTACGGCGTGCTGCGCGGCGCGCTCGGCGCGCTCCCGCCTGGCTGCACGGTGTGGCAGCTGCCCGTGCGCGACCCGCGCTACGGCCGCGACCTCGACGGGTGCCTCGACGTCGAGCACAGCCCCCTGACGATCGCGTACCCGGCGCTCCGGTTCGAGACCTGGAGCGGCGACGACCGCGATCTGCCGCGCCCCGTCGCGTGCGAGGCCGTCTACCGCGGCGCGTGCTGCGGCCTGGTCGCCACCGACGACGTGCGGAGCGCGCACGCGACGGCGGCCGCGACGCTCGACGCCGGGTGCGCCGCGGTCGCGCGGCTCGGAGCGCTCGAGCCCATCGTCGAGGCCGAGGTCACGCCGCACGCGACCTGGAACCTGTGGGACGCGCATCCACCGCGCGTGTCGCTCGCGCGCTGGCGTCGCTGACGCCAGGCCGGTCACGCGCGACAGCGACGAGTGTCGCGGGTCACGCCGGAGCGAGCAGCCGCACCGAGCGCGCGCGCACGGTGACCTCGAGGCCTCGCGCCGACGCCACCGCGCGCGTGCCGTCGAGCACGTCGACCGCCGCCCCGATGCCCGTGCCGCCGACGACCACGGTGCGGTCCTCGTCGCCCGGTTGCACGACGAAGAGCGCCGCCGCGCGCCCACGCGCGTCGTGGTGCAGCGCGGCCGTGACGCCCGGCGCGTCGACCGGGTACGCGGGCAGATGGAGCGCCGCGATCGCGCGGCCGACGACCTCGTCCAGGCTCTCGAGATCGTCGATGCGCCCGGGCACGGCTCCCGCGCGGCGGCCGAGCGACCGCTCGGGCGCGCGCGACGGCGCGATCGACCCCGAGCCGAGGAGCGTGACCTTCGCGCCGCGTCGCCCCGCGGCCGCCAGCGCGCGCGCCAGCGTCGGCTCGGGCACCACCGTCGTCGGCGTGACGACCCAGCGAGCGCCTGCGAGCGTCGTGCTCGCCGTCTCGCCCGCGACGTGCGCGAACGGCACGCCGCGACGCGCGAGCGCCTGCTCGAGCGCGAGCAGCGCGTCGCTCCCCGCGAACGCGATCGGCCCAGCGCCCCGGTCGAGCTCGTCCTCGAGGCAACGCTCGCGCACGCCTGCGCCGACCGACGCTAGGAAGGTGCCGCCGAGCGCTCCGAACGCCGACAGCGAGCGCTCGAGCCAGCGCTGCGACCGAGGCGTCACCAGGCGCACGGGCGTCGCGCGGCGCAGCGACGCGAACCCGACGCGGTCGAGCGCGGCGAACAGCGCGCGGAAGAAGGCGGCGAACGGGCGCTCGCGCCCCTCGGCGTCGATCGGCGCGCCGATCCATCGGTCGCGATCGACCGCCATGTAGACGTCGAACCCCCGCAGCCCGAACGCGAGCGACGCGAGCAGCGCGAAGATCGAGTCGTGCTCGGCGATGGGCGGGAAGTAGGGCGCGTAGCCCGCGCCGATCTCTCCCCCGTACGGCGGGTGGTGGCTCGCCTTCGCGAGCTCGCACACCTCGCTCGTGCGCCGCGCGAGGTTCGCCGCGTCGCGCGGCGTGGCGCGCGCGTACGCGTCGAGGCAGACGAGGTCGACGCTCCGCGAGAGCGCGTGGAGATCGATCGGCGCCGCCTCGTGACCCATCGGGACGTTGTGCGTCGTCGGAAGCTCCGACAGCCCGCCCGCAGCGAGCGAGCGCGCCATGCGCCCGATCGAGCGCGCGACGAGGTGGTCCTGAAACGCCGCCCAGTCGAGGTGGGCCTGGATCGGGCCCGCGCCCGGCCAGCGAGGCGGCGGCGCGGGGGGCCACGCGACGTCGTCGCGCCCCCACGCCGCGCAGAGCGCCGCGAAGGTGCGGTAGCGCGCGCGCACGAACGCGTGCCACAGGGCGATGGCGTCGGGGTGGTGGTCCTGCTCCGCGACGCCGTCGCGAAAATACATCGCCCCCTCGTTGTCGACCTGCACGAGCGCGATCGGGCCGTCGGGCCAGCGCAGCGGCGCGAGCTCGCGGCCGACCTGCGCGTACCAGCGCGCCGTCTCGCGCTCGAACGCGCGGCTCGCGTAGCTCGGCACCGGAAACGACAGCGGGAGCATCGGCAGGATGACGGGCCCGCCGCGCGGCGAGCGCGCCTGGCAGGCCGCGTCCCACACGATGCGCTCGGGGAGGCCGAACCAGGTGAGCTCGGCGTTGACGTGCGGGCCCGGCCGCACGATCGCCAGCAGCCCCTCGTCGTGCGCGATGCGCAGGAACGCGGCGACGTCGAGCCTCGGATCGCGCGCGCCGAAGTCCGCCTCGCCAGGCGCCGTCTCGTGCACGCCCCACGGGACGTAGGTGTCGACGAAGCGGAAGCCGACGTCGCGCAGGCGCGCGAGCGCGGGGCGCCAGCTGCGCGGGTCGAGCCGGAAGTAGTGCGCCGCGCCCACCCACAGCGGCACGACCTCGCCCCCGGCCTCGACCCCCTCGGGCACGAGTCGGGTGCGGAGCTTGCGCTGGGCGACGCGCTCGTCGGCGGGGCGCATGATCGTCAGCGGTCGAGCGCGCGTGCGAGCAGCGCCCCGAGCGCGCGCATGTCGTCGTCCGACGAGAGCCGCTCGAGCGCCGCGCGCGCCTTGGCGATCGTGGGCTCGACGAAGGGCAGGAACGAAGGGTTGCCCTTCTGGCGATCGATGAAGACGAAGCGCCCGGCGTCCTTGAGCTTGCGCTGCACCGTCACGAGATCGAACTCGCGCGCGACCTCGGCGCGCCCCTCGGCGTCGAGGCCCGCGTGCGCCGCGTACTCGTCGAGCCGCTCGGCGATGAACGCGCGGTCGAACTCCTGGTAGCTGTCCGACAGCAGCGCGACGAGGTCGTAGACGCGGGGCCCGAGCAGCGCGTCCTGGAAGTCGATCCAGGCGATGCTCGCCGGGTCGTCGCCGAGCACCATGAGGTTGCGGCTCTGGTAGTCGCGGTGCACGAAGCCCCGCGGCCAGCTCGCGATGCGCTCGGCGAGCCTCGCGCCGATGGCGTCGAAGGCGGCGCGGTCGTCGGCGTCGAGCGCGATGCCGCGCGCCTCGAGCCCCCACTCACGGAAGTGGTCGAGCTCCCAGCGCAAGAGGTCGGCGTCGAACGCGCGCGTGCGCACGATGCTCGTCGCGGGCGCCGCGGCGAGGGCGCGCTGCGCGCCCGCGAGATCGCGCACCGCGGCCTGGTACACCGCGCGCTTGGCCTCGGGCCGGCGGGTGAGAAAATGCGCGATGGTGTCGTCGCCGAGGTCCTCGAGCAGCAGCCAGCCATGCTCGGTCGCCTCGGCGATGAGGCGCGGCACGCGGATGCCGTGCCCGTCGAGGAGATCGCGCACCTCGAGGAAGGGCCACCGCCCCGCGGACGGTCCCCCCTTCTGGATCTCGTCGGGCCGCGCCGCGTCGGGCACGAACATCGCGACGACCTTGCCGACCCCGTCGCCGAGGTCGAAGCGGAAGAACTGGCGTGGGGAGGCGCCTCCGGGCATCGCCGCCGGCAGGGGGGCGCCCGCCCCCGGAGCGACGCGCCGCACGAGGGCGGCGAGGTGTTCGAAGGAGGGTTCGCGCACGGGTGACGCTGGTTGTAGCGTGCCTCGAGCGCGCGGGGAAAGCGCGCGGCGACTCGGCCTGGCCGCGCGCCGCGCCGCCGCCTGCGCGTGGGCCGCACCCACCTGACGCGGAGCGCGGCGCGAACCGCTGTTCAGGCACGTGCCGCTCGTGCGAGGCTCCGCTTCCGATGTCGCTCGGTGACAGGTACGCGCGAGGGTTCGCCTCACCCACGGCCCGCGCGCGTGTCGCCGAGGCCGTGCGCGCGATCGAGGCGACGACGGGCGCCGAGGTCGTCGTGGCCGTGCGCGCGGTGTCCGGCGAGTACACCGAGGCCGACTACCGCTTCGGCACCGTCGCGGGCTTCGCGGCGCTGCTCGCGTTCCTCTTCTACCCGTACGAGTTCGACACCAACCTCTTCCCGCTCATCTACGCCACCACGTTCGTCGCCGCGACGCTGCTGGTGCGGCGCGCGCCCCCGCTGCGGCGCCTGTTCGTCGGCGCGGCGCGCGCCCGGCGCGCCGTCGAGCTCGCGGCTCGCGGCGAGCTCGTCGGGCTCGGCATCACGCGCACGCGCGAGCGCACCGGCCTGCTCGTCTACGTCTCCATCTTCGAGCGTCGGGTCGCCGACGTGGCTCGTGCTGGCGAGTCTGATCTTGGGCAAGCCGATCGGCATCGTCGGCATGACATTGCTGGGAGAGTTGGGTGGGTTACGTCGCGCGGCCGGGCTCGACACACGCTCGCTCATCGTCGTTGGTGTGGCTGCGGCGATCGGTTTTACGGTGGCGCTGTTCTTTGCGACGGCGGCATTCGCGCCCAGCGTGTTGCTCGATCAGGCGAAGATGGGCGCGCTGCTCAGCTTCTTGGCGTTGCCGCTGGCGCTGGTGACGGCGCGAGTTCTGGGGCTTCGGCGAAGCGCTTGAGTGCCATCAGCGAGGTCTGCCAACCGCGCGAGACCACGACGTAGTAGCGCCGCCACCGCGGTGACATGTCTTCCCCCTCCTGCCGGATGTGCAGGCGGCAGCCCTTGCCTTCGCTGAGGCACTGCACGTGCAGCGTCATGGGACCGAGCAGATCGCCCTCGGGCGGAATCCA
>CAITLX010000286.1 GCA_903893335.1 uncultured delta proteobacterium
CCGGCGTGGCGCGGTCGGACAGACCCCGGCCCCCGGAGACTCTCAGCGCCGCCGCGCTGGCCGGGGCTTCGACGCGAGCTCCCGCACCTCGTCGTGCGCCACATCGTGGATCAATCGCACCGTCACCCGATGGGCACGGCGGGCGCGCACGACGACCTCCCGCGTGTCGCCGACCGACAGGCGCAGCGAGCGCCACCGCGACCGCCGTCTTGCCGACGTCGGCCTCGCCGGCCAGTACCACGAACCGCCCGTGTCGGAAGCCCCCCACCTCGGCGTCGAACGTCGGCAACCCGGTCAGGACCCCGTCGGCGACGCGCGGGCCGGCGAGTCGACGCTCCTCCGCCTGGAGCACGAACCCTCGTTGCATTGGCACCTGGCACAGGGAAGGTGTGCCTCGCGCTGACCAGCGCCAGCGTGGAGCGAACCGCAGATTCTGGTGATTGACGCGAGACGGGGTTCACGGTTGTCTCGTCCGTGCGACAATGGGCTCCACCGCTGACGAACGCTGGGAGAGGTACCTCCGCGAGGTCGACACGTACGGCGACACCACTGCGCTCCGCGTGCAAGCTCCGATTACCGGCTCGCCCAACAAGCCCCGCGGAGCGGACTTCGGAGGGATGGGGTTAGCGCTCGGCGTATTCGGCGCTCTCGCTCAACCGCTCGCCGCCATCGCTCAACCGGCCCGGCCGGTCGCAGGGCTCCTCAGCGCCTTCCGCGTGCTGACGGCGGGGCGCCGAGCTGCCGTCACGGGGGAGTCGATCGTCGCCAGCACCGTGGCGAACGCGAGCGCCTGGACAGACCTCGCGCGGCAGGAGCGAGCCCTGCCGGCCCGCGCTGACCATGCAGCCGTCGCTTTCCGGCTCGTTACACTCTGCGAGGGAGCCACGCGCACCATCACGTTCTGGGAGGCTGGCCCGATCGAACGGCACGTCGTTGCAGCTGCCGGCGGTGACGGGCGATTCCTCGACAAGGTGCTTTCGAATGGCCGAGGCCTCACCTGGTCCGCACTCGTCGCCTGGTTGAAGGGGCTGGAGGCCGCGCTGGAGTCACGCAACGATGTCGTCACCGCCTGGCTCACGGAACGCCTCGCGCGGCCCGACTGCCTCACTCGAGCTTCTGCTTCGAGCACGCTGCGCGAGTTGACGGATTTCCGAAACTCGCTCGCCCACGCCGACGGGTCCGCCGTGGCTCGCGAGCAGCACGACGCCGCAGCGATTCGGCTGCTCGGAGCGCCCCTCCGCAAGTGGATGAGTGCGCAGGCGGACACATTTCCGAATGCTCCGACGACCTCGTTGCTGCTGTCACGGGCCGAGCGGGTCAGACAGACCTGACCGGCAGCTCCCAACCCCGCAATCGCCGCCGGGCTTGGATGGCAGAGACAGGCGAAGCGTGCGAAGTGGCTTCAACCCCTACGGCTCGATCCTCCCCCCCTCGACCACCAGTTCGAGCCGCGAGCCGAACGAGCGCCACGAGCAGCTCTTGACGCGGCCGGTGTAGGCGATGCGCTGACGCTTCGAGAGGCGCGCGGCCTGGTCCTCGTCGACGTCGCGCAGCGACACGTCGGGCAGCGAGAGCACGTCGCTGTCCATGTCGGCCAGGATGTTGCCCTCCTTGTCTACCTCGACGACCCACGACTCGAGCTCGGCGGAGCGCCCGACCACGCGATCGCAGGCCTTGCGGGCCTGCAGCTCGGTCGGCTTGTCGCGCTCGAGCTTCGAGCGCAGCGCGAAGTACGCCTCGGAGGTGAACGCCGCGCCGTCGGCGTAGCCGAGCGACGCGCCGCCGAGCGTGAGCACCCCGACCACGAACCCAGCCAGCCAGCCCGTCGCGTGCAACCGCATGGAAGCCTCCCTCACGCTGCCCGCAGCATCTCGGTCAGCAGCGCGCCGACCCGTGACGGTAGCTCCTCGAGCGGCACCGACGCCAGCGCGCGCGGGTAGAACTCGCTGACGTGCGCCGTGCCCTCGCCGATGCCGAGGCCGACGAGCGTCAGCAGCGGCGTGAGGTCGGCGACGGCGGAGCGCAGGTCGTCGGCGTTCGAGCGGCGCCCCTCGGGCGCGCCGTCGCTCAGCACGATGAGCACGCGGTCGTCCTCGCTGCGCGCGAGCAGCGCCTCGGCGGCCTCGCGCAGGCAGGGGCCGTCGTCGTTCCAGAG
>CAITLX010000287.1 GCA_903893335.1 uncultured delta proteobacterium
AGCGTCGAGTACCAGAGCGTCTTGGCGCGGTACGGGCCCACCGAGGCCTGCTCGAGCACCGACCAGACGTAGTTGGTGCCCGACGTGGTGAAGGTCTCCTGGTCGCCGGTGGAGAAGGCGACGGTGAGGTTGCCCGTGTTGTCGACCGACACGACCGGCGGCGTGATGATGGGCTGGCCTTCGGTGGCCGTTCCGTGGACGGTGCCCGACGGGTACGCGTCGACGAACAGATCCATCGTCCAGCTCTTCGGGTCGGTCGCGGTCAGGCCGACGCGCCACAGGCGTCCGTCGCGGTCGCCGACGAACGCGCGCTCGCCGACCGCGCCGGTCGTCGCGGGGAACACCACGGGCGTGCCGACGATCGGCGAGCCGAGGGTGACGACCGGAAGCTCGGGCTTGCGCGTCGAGCCCGAGAGCGACGCGGGGGTGTCGCTCGCCGAGCGGAACGTGCGGATGATCTCGCCGGTGTCGATGCGCACGATGGTGAGCGAGCGCGCCGACTCGGGCGCCGTCGAGTAGCAGTTGACGTGATCGCGCGGCGCGTAGTCCGTGTCGGTGAACGCGGACGAGGGCGTCGCGATCGTGTTCGACCCGTCGCACGCGACCGGGCCGTCGGCGTCACCGCCCGGCAGGAGCGCGACCGCGATCTCCTGCGGGTCGGCGCCGTTGCCCGAGGGCGAAGGGTCGAAGAAGAGGGTCGTGATGACGGGCGTCGCGCCGCGCTTGCCGAAGAGGCGCTGCCCCGCGCCGTCGGTCGTGAGCTGCCAGAGCAGCCTCGGGCCCGCCGCGTCGGTGCCGTCGGGGACGGGGCTCGTGACGTCGAGCGCGTAGTAGCCGCCGCCGCCGGCGCCGAAGCCGGCCACGAGCACCGTGTGCCACGAGCCCGTGCCCGCCTGCGCGTCGAGCTTGGTGCGCGAGAAGATGACGTCCTTGATCATCGGCGCGCCGTCGAGCAGCTGCTGGTGCGCGGACGAGTACTGGTGCACCAGGTTGGGCACGACCGCGGGGGGGAAGAACGACCAGAGCTCGTTGTTGACCGGCGCGCCGGTGGCCTGCGCCTCGGCGCGGAACGCGTGCAGCTGGCCGTCGTTGGTGGCGGTGTAGAGCACGAGCGGGCGCCTGGCCTGCGCGATCGCGAACGACTGGTACGACTCGTCGCGCAGGTAGTCGCTCGGCGGTCCGACGAGGCGCGGGGTCGCGTGGTAGATGTCGCCGAACGCGTGGCCGACGCGGTTGGGCAGCGCGCCGTTGGTCGCGCCGATCTCCCACTTCATGATGCGCGTGGCGCACTCCTGGTCGCTCGAGGCGGCCGGGGTCGGCGTGGCGCAGTCCGAGGCGGTGACGCCGACCATCGCGGTCGGCACGGTCGGGGGGATGAAGCTCGTCGCGTCGCCGGTGGCGCGCGCTCCGCCGAGCGTGCCGACGCCGTCGGGGTTGCTGTTCGGTATGCTCGGGCGGAGGGTGCCCTCGGGGTGCAGCGCTCCGCCGCCGTCGAGGGTCGGCACGACGGTGTAGAAGGCGCGCGGGTGCGCTCCGTCGGCGGCGTTGACGTTCGCGCCGAAGCTGTCGCCCTTGGTGGCGTCGACCGCCTGCTCGACGGGCGTCACGGTCGGCGGCGTCGCGGACGGGTCCTTCACGCAGACGGTGCGCTGGCGCTCGAGCACGCCGTCCCAGAGGGTGCCGATGTTGGGGTAGAACGACGAGAGGAACGTGTACGAGGCCGCGAACGAGCTGCTCACGGCCCCGGTGGTGGTGAACACCGGGTAGGTGCGGCTCGTCGAGGTGCCCGCGATCTGCGAGAGGATGTCCGAGACGGCCTGGCGCAGCTCGGTGGGGTTGGTCGCGAAGTGCGCGCGCGAGGTGCCGCCGTAGTAGGCGATCTTCGCGAGGTTGCAGCAGGCGGCGAGGTTCGGGTCCATCGTCGCGCCGCACACGCCGCCCGAGCCGAAGTCCGACGCGCCGTTCTGGCCGATGGTGCTGCAATCGACGGTGGTCGCGCCGCCGGTCAGCGTGACGTTGGACACGGCGAAGCCGACGACGAAGGTCTCGATCGACCGCGAGCTGCCGTCGGTCGGCGCGTAGAGCTCGGCGGCGATCTCGTCGGGCCGCTTCGCGTAGGGGCAGACGCCGCCTGTCTCCTCGCAGAAGGGGCGGAGATCGAGGTTGGGGTCGCCGTCGCTCAGCAGGATGACGAAATTGCCGCGGCATCCCCCCTTCACGTACGGGTCGTACACGGGCCCGAAGCAGCCGGCGCCCGTCGTCGCGTTGCACGAGCTCGACGTCACGTGGTTGGCCGACGTGTCGTTGCGGAAGAAGTCGAGCGCGTCCGAGAGCAGGCCGTTGATCGGCGTCGCTCCGAAGGGGCGCACGGCCACGAGCGCCTGCTGCAGCTTGTCGTTGCTCGAGAGCACGGCCGAGATGTCCGCGTCCGGCGCGCCGAACGAGATCATGCGCCCCTCCCACGGGGGCGCCGCCGCGTTGCGCGCGCCGACCTCGAACGCCGACACCGGCAGGTCGCAGCCCCCGGGGCGCCCGGTCGCGTAGCCCGAGGCGGGCGGGTCGTCCCAGCCGACGAAGTAGCTCCACGCGCCGGCGACGCCGCTCTCGTTGTGCACCGTGGTCGACGACCCCGAGACGCCGGAGCCCGGGTCGGTGAGGCTGTCGAACGTCATGAGGCCGAAGCGCGCGCGCTGCGAGAACGAGTCGAGCAGCCCGGTCGCGCTCTGCGGCAGCGCGAGGTTCCACGGGCAGGTTCCGCTCGCGGTCGTGCTGTCCCACGGGTGGGTGTGCAGCGCGTCGTTCGGCCAGTCGAACGCCTTGTTCTGCGTGTGGGTGCCGGGGCCGACGGTGCACCAGTCGCCCGACGGGAGCCGCTGCGAGAGGATGCGGTGGTAGGGCAGGTAGTAGTTGCAGTCGGCCGGCGGCGTGGCGCCGAGCGCGTACTCGGACTGGAACGCGCTCGTCGTCGACGAGGGGCACGAGCGGTCCTCGGTGTAGCAGCCGTAGTTGGTGACCTCGCCGGTGAGGACCTCGACCAGGTCCGTCCAGCGCGTCTTGCCCGGAGACGAGCTCGTCGCCGGCTCGCTCGTGAGCGAGGCGTCCTTCAGGTTGCACGCGACCTGCCCGCCCGCGATGTCGAACTCCATCGACCCCGACGTGTCGACGAGCAGCATCACGTTCGGCAGCGGAGGCGCGGTGTCCTTGCCGGCCGCTTGCGCGGAGGCGACGTGCGGCGCGACGACCGGGAGCGTCGCGGCGAGCGCGACGAGGAGGCGAGGGGAGACGGGGTTGCGCGTGCGGTTCATGGGGCGCCTCAGCGAGCGATCGGGCCGACGACGACGTAGGCCCGTCCGCTCTCGTTTCCGGCCACGTTCTGCGCGCCGCGCGCCTGCGTGTCGGTGCAGCTCGTGGCCGCGGTGGCCGGGGCCACCTGGCCGGTGGCCGTCAGCGTGACCTGGTCGTAGCCGAACGCCTGGCCCTGGGCGCCGCCGCCGAGGTTGCTGCCGGGCACGAGCACGCCGACCGGGCCGCGGTCGGTGACCTGCACCTCGACGCGACCCACCAGCGCGCTCGCGCCGAGGCTGCCGGGGATGGGCGTGCCGCCGTCGGTCGAGCTCGCCGGCTCGAACAGGTTGCGCCCAGGCGTCGCGGAGCTGACGTCGTTGGCGAGCTGCGTCGTGGTGAACTTGTAACAGGGGGGCGCGGCGTAGATGCCCGCGCCGTCGGCGCCCGCGTCCATCTGGATGTTCGCGTTGAGCGAGCAGACGTCGGCGGGGTCGCCGGGCACGGTGTACTTGAGCCGCGCGAGGATGAGATCGCGCGTCGGGCCGCTCAGCTCGGTGACCGCGCCGAGCAGGCCGTACTCGGCGACGTAGTGGTCCTGCGAGGCCTGGCGATCGTAGCCCGAGACCATCTCGGCCATGCTCGAGGCGCGCGCCGCGAACACCCCGATGGCCGACAGGAGGGTGATGACGAGCACCACGATGAAGATGGCTGCGCCGCGCTCGGACGAGCGCGCGCGCGAGGCGCGGCGGAGGAGCAGTCGGGTCACCATGAGATGCCTGCGAGGTTGGCGAACTGGGCGTCGGCCGCGAGCGTGCGGGTGCGCGAGAAGCTGGGCGCGCCGGCCTCGCCGGGCAGCGCGTAGCGGAAGATGCCGCCGTCGACGGGGATGTTCGCCTGGCGGTCGGCCTCGCGCGAGCGCACGACGAGGCGCATGCGCACCGCGCGCAGGCGCTCGGGGCCCGGCCCCGTGTTGGCGCTCACGTCGCCGCCGTACAGGTAGTTGCTCGCGTGCCCGAAGGGGAACGCGCAGAGCGAGGGGTTGGAGCCGGGGCCGGTGGCGGGCGGCGACGCGGCGCAGTCGGTGCCCTGCGGCGCGGCGACCGTGAACGCGAAGCGCAGGTCGACGGCCCACTCGGAGACGACCTCGAGCGTGTCGGACATCTCGGCGAGGGTGGAGTCGACCTCGACGCGCACGAGGTCGAAGCGCGCCCCCTCGTCGACGGGGCCGGCGTCGTACAGCGGCGCGTACGCCGTGGGGACGGGGCCCGGGTTGTTGAGGTCGCGAAGCTCGTAGCGGATGCGGCTGATGACGCTCGCCTGGCCGCCGTCCATGAAGCCGACGACGCCGCACGCGGTCGCGCTCGTCGCGAACGGGATCGCCGGGCTCGCCTCGAGCGAGACGATCGGCTGCCCGCTGCCGTTGACGCTGTAGCCGCTGATGACGCCGTACTCGCGGTGCCCGCCTGCGTCGACGAGCTGCAGGATGCGCCCCGCGCGGAACAGCGCGCCGAACGCGCCGCCGTCCTGGTTGGCCAGGTCGGCGTTCGTCGCGGTGCGCTGGTACGGGCCCGACGCCGTCTGGAGGTAGACGTCGAACGCCGCGCCGTTCGCGAAGACGCCGCGCACGGGGAAGGTCTCGGAGCTCGCGAACGAGCCGGTGAGGTCGATCGAGTCGGGCGCGAGGCCGTTGGTCGCGTCCTGCGCCTCGCTGGGCGTCGCTGCGGTGAGGCGCACCGCTCCGAGGCCGCGCACGCCGGCCGGCCAGCCCGAGTCGATCGCGCCCGGCGGGCAGCGCAGCGGGTCGCGCTGGATGTTGGGCGTCGAGAGGAAGCCGGCGCGCGTGACGTCGGCGCGCAGGCGGTCGAAGCCGAGCGTGACCGAGAACTGCGCGGCCGCGATGCGCGTCTCGGACTGGAAGAAGTGCGAGCCCTGGCGCGCGAGGGCGAACGCCGCGACCGCGACGAAGATGCCGGCGGTCATCGCGACGAGCAGCTCGATGAGCGTGAACGCGCGGCGTGCGTGGCGGGAGAGGTGGGGGGAGCGCATCAGTGGGCCGTGTTCTGCCCGATGGCGGAGGTGACGTAGACGAAGTGGAAGCGCTCGACCTGGCTGCCGAGGTCGTCCCACCCGGTGAAGTCGCCGTCGCAGATGGAGCGCTGCGTGCCCATGAGCCCGCCGCCCCCCTCGCGCAGCCAGAACACGCGCACCTCGGCGCGCAGCAGGTACGGCGGGTTGACGCCGGGCGGGGGGCCCCAGAGCCAGGCGAAGCGCACGTTGGTGCAGAACACCGCGGCCCCGGCGTCCGCGTCGCGCACGTCGGTGCCGAGCGCGTCGAACGCCGGCGAGCCGAAGCTCGCGTCGTCGGCGGGGCGGAGCCAGGCGGTCAGGCCCGTCCCCGCGCCGGCCGCCTGCCTGAGCCAGCGGGTGTCGGTCGCGAGGTCGTTGCCGGCGGGATCGACGGGCGAGGGGTGGTTCCACTGCAGCGCGTCGGTGCGGAGGCGCTCGACCCAGGTGCGCGCGAGCTGATCGGCGAGCGCGAGGTTCTTCGCGTTGCGGTTGGCGATGCTCGTGTACTTCTGCATCGCGATGACGCCGCTCGCGCCGATGGCCAGCAGGGTGAGCGCGACCATGACCTCGATGACGGTGTACGCGCGGGCGGCGCGCCGGGGCGGCGGGTGGAGCCTCACAGCGAGAGCCTCGCTCCGGGGGGGCAGGCGCGAGCTCACAGCGAGAGCCTCGCTCCGCCGCTCGGGGCGACCAGGACGCTGCGCGCGAAGCCGACGCCGTCGGCCCGCGCGACGGTGATCACCGGCACCTCGGCGAGCGGCGCGAAGGCGCCGGTGTCGACGTAGCGGACGTAGGGGCGGCCGAGCGGCGTGAAGCAGATGTCGGCGAAGGTGCGCGAGGTGCCGGCGGCCTGCGCGAACGCGAGCGACACCGTGCTGTAGACGTCGAGGTCGGCGGGGTCGAACTTGTCGACGATGCGGTTGTGCGCGACCGAGTCGGCGACGCCCGGCACGCCGAGGGCGGCCGAGTCGCGCCAGTCGGTGCTCTGGCACCCCGTCGAGGGCGCGGTCGCGCAGGTGCCGTCGGTGTTGGACCCGCCGTTGATGGCCTCGCGGACGTCGACGTGGCCGCGCGGGTAGTTCGCCGCGTCGAAGCGCACGAGGGTGGCCGCGCCGCGCCCGAGCGCCATCGCGCGGGCCCGGCGGTAGAGCATGGCGACCTCGTGGGCGGCCTGGTTGGTTCGGCGGCTCTTGAGCTGGTAGCCGATGCTCGGCAGCCCGAGGGTGACGAGGATGCCCACCACGATGACGACCGTCATGACCTCGAGCAGGCTGAAGCCTGCGCGGGAGGCGCGGTGGGGGTGCGGGGACGACGGACGCATCGACGGGTCTCTCCAAGCAGCAAGCGGCGTGCCGCTGCTCATCGTCGCAGCGAAGCGAAATCCTACGCAAGTTCGAGGGGGTTGGCTCCCCCGGGGGCTACGAATTGCGGCGCTCCGCAAAAAGATTCGACCTTCGGGCCCTCCGGCGCCCCCCCGGGGCCGCCTCGCGCGGACCGTTGCCGACCCGCGGCGGCTGCCGTAGGGAGGGGACCATGCTCCGTCGCCACCTGTTCGCTGCCGCCCCGATCGTCGTCGCCGCGCTCTCGGGCGGGTGCAGCAGGGACTCGGCTCCCGCCGCCCAGGGCTCGGCGCCCCCTCCGCTCCCGTCGGCCGCCCCCTCGGGGCAGGCCGCCGTGTGTGCGTCGGGGGGGGGGAGTGTGGGCGACGCCGCCACCGCCGCCTTCTTCCCGCGCGTCGTGGGGGGCTACTGCCTCGACCCCAACGGCGAGACGCGCGTCTTCGGCAAGGGGGGCAAATACACGATGGACCAGGTCTGCACCGACTGCTTCGACGGCGAGTGCGAGGTCTACCGGCGCTACGGCCTCGAGCGGGTCGTGCACCTGCGCTACGTCGACGGCGCCGGCTCGCCCGGGTCGGTCGAGGTCTACCTCTCCGCGTTCGCGACCCCCGAGGGGGCGTACGGGATGTTCACCAAGCGGGTCGTCGCCGACGGCGACCCGGCCGAGGGCACCCCCCGCGCGCTCGCCGCCGGAGGGGCCGCCGCGGTCGGCACCGGCCGCGGGTACGTCTGGAAGGGGGGCTACCTCGCGGAGCTTCAGTACGCGAACGAGGACGACACCCCCGCGAAGATGAAGGCGACGAGCGACCGCCTGCTGCCCGCGCTCGCGCAGGACCTCGGCGCCAAGCTCCCCGGCGCGGCTGCGCTCCCGCCGGCGGCTGCGAGGCTGCCCGAGGGCGATCGCATCCCGATGGGCATCGCCTACGCGACGCGCGATCTGCTCGGCGTCGACGGCGCGGGTCCGGGCGCGGTGGGCTACTACAAGGCGGGCGACAAGCGCTGGCGCTCGGCCGTCGCGGTGCGCGACGACGCCGACCAGGCGAAGGACGTATGGAAGTCCTTCTCGAAGCTGCGCGGCGCGTCCGAGGAGAAGGGGCTCGGCGAGGCCGCCGTCCGCGTCGTGCTCGGCGACAAGGAGGGCCCGCGGCTCGAGTGGCTGGTCGCGCGCGCGGGCAAGCAGGTCGTCGCGGTCGGCGACGAGGAGCACGCGCTGCGCGGCGCGTCGCCCGCCGAGCGCGAGAAGGTGTGCCTGTCGCGCGACGAGAAGGTCGCGCGGCTCAAGGCCCTGCTCAAGTAGCCGGGCGCGACCGTGCTTTCGCGGTTGACCGTCGCGCTCCGATCTCTAGAGTGCGCGGCCATGCCGCCCACCGACGGCCTCAAGGTCGCGCGCTCCTCCATCCACGGTTACGGTCTCTACGTCACGCGGCGCTTCGTCGTGGGCGAGATCATCACGCACGCCGAGGGCGTCGTGTGGCAGGAGGACGACGAGTTCGACGACACCTACGCGCTGGTGCTGCCGAGCTACACCGTCGACGCGGCGGGCGTCGCGCAGGACGACTACGACACCTCCGTCTACTTCGACCTGGTCGATCAGACGCGCTGGATCAACCACTCGTGTGAGCCCAACACCGAGGTCGACGCCGCGTGGGACGCCGAGACCGGCGCGCTGCGCGCGTGGTGGGTCGCGCTGCGCGACCTCGAGCCCGGCGACGAGCTTCTGTACGACTACGCGTTCTCGGGGCACATCGCCGAGCCCTGCTCGTGCAACGCCGACGCGTGCCGCGGGCTCATCGTCGACCCCGACCCGGCCGAGCTCGCGGCGGTGCCCGAGCACCTCATGCCGCTGCTTCGCCTCACGCCCGTGCGCCACGCGCCGTAGAGGCGCGGGCAGGTCAGGCGATCTCGGCGTACGCGCTCGAGAGCACGGCGTCGCCGCGCTCCTTCACGCGCGTGACGACGGCGTAGCGGCCGCCGTCGAGCTTCCAGCCCTCGGTGACGAGCGTCTCGCCGGGCCACACGGGCTTGCGGAACTGCCCCTCGAAGACGCGCAGCCTCGAGGCGTCGCCGTCGCACGCTGCGCCGATGACCGCGCGCGCGGCGAAGCCGTAGGTGCACAGCCCGTGCAGGATGGGGCCCTGCGGGAAGCCGACCATCGCCGCGAACGCCGGATCGGCGTGCAGCGGGTTGAGGTCTCCCGAGAGGCGGTAGAGCAGCGCCTGCTCGGGGCTCGTCGCCTGCTCGACGTGGAAATCGGCGGGCCGCTCGCGCGGTGCGTCGGCGTCGGCGCGCGTGGGCGCGGGCGAGCCGCCGAAGCCGCCGGCGCCACGGAAGATGATCGACCAGGTGGTCTCGACGACCGGCTCGCTCTGCCCTTGCAGGCAGGTGCGCGCCTCGATGACGACCTGCGCCATCTTGCGCAGATCGTAGATGGCCGCGATGGTGCCCGTCGTCACGAGCGTGCCCTCGGGCGGCAGCGGGGCGTGCGCGCGCACCGTCTGCCCGCCGTGCACCACCATGGCGATGTCGCCCTGCGTGCGCGCGAGGCACGCGGTGACGACCGGCAGCGCGGGGACGACCGCGAAGGTGGGGTATACTTTCGGTCCGCGTCCGTCGAACACGTAGTCGAGCTCGTCGCGACGCGCGCCGATGCCGAGCGCGTAGAGCGCGACGGCCTTCCAGTCGTAGGTGAAGAGGCTGGGCTCGGTGGTGGTACCGACGGACGAGAGATCGAGCGGCATGAGAGGCTCCCTACGAGGACGCGCGAACGGGTACCGGCGCGCTCCGGCACTGTCAACCGGGCGGGCGGCGTGAGCGGCGCGCCCTCCGAGTCGCTGCTGACGCTCTTCGGGTCGTCGGCCGACCTCGCGCGCGTGGGCCTCGGCTGGGCCCGCGCGCTGCCCGCCGTGACGCTCGTGCCGGCCTTCGGCCTGCGCGCGGCGCCGCCGGGGCTGCGCGTGGCCGTCGCGCTCGTGCTCGGCGCCGTCGTCGCCCCGCAGGTCCGCGGGCTGGGGAGCGAGGCGGTCCCGGTCGCGCTGCTCGCCGAGGTCGCGCGCGGCGTGCCCGTGGCGCTCGCCGCTGCGATCCCGCTCTGGGCCGCGACGATGGCCGGCGGGGTGGTCGATGCGCTGCGCGGGGCGCAGGAGGGGCCGGCGGCGCCGACCGTCGAGGGGCGCGCGACGCCGCTCGGCGTGCTGTTCGCGCTCGCCGCGGCGACGGTGTTCCTCTCGACGGGTGGGCCCGCCGCGGTCGCTCGGGCCCTCGCGGCGGCGCCGCGCGATCTCGCGACGCCCCTCGCGGGCGCCGCCTACGCGCTCACCTCGGGCATCTCGCTCGCGGTGGCCGTCGCGGCGCCCCTCGCGGCTGCGTCGATCGTCGTCGAGGTCACCTTCGCGCTCGTGGCGCGCGCCGCGAGCCCCGCGCAGGTGCACGCGCTGCTCGCGCCCATCCGGTCGGTCGCGCTGCTCGCGATCGTGGCGCTGCTGTTCGACCGCGCGCTGGTGCACCTCGTCGCGGCCAGCCCGCGCTGACCCGCCGTGCCCGCCTCCGCTCGTCAGAGCGCGATGCGGTAGCCGAGGGCCAGGCCGAGATCGAC
>CAITLX010000288.1 GCA_903893335.1 uncultured delta proteobacterium
CCGAGACGGGCGACGCCGCGACCGAGCAGCGGGCGGGCGAGGCGCTGGTCGCGCTGGCCCCCGAGGCAGCCTTCGCGCACGAGCGCGCCGGCCACGCCGCGCTCGCGAGGGGCGATCGCGCAGCGGCGATCGCATCGCTCGAGCGCGCGTGGAGCGCGGAGCCTCACCGCCTCGATCTCGCCACGGCGCTCGCGCAGGCGCTGCTCGACGAGGGGCTCGCGCGGCGCGCGCACCTCGTGGCGACGACGGTCGCGCGCGTGCCGGGGGCAGGCGCGAGCGCGCCGATCGCTCGCGCGCTCGCTCACGCCGACGCGTCGGAGTGAGCGCCCGGCGTCGCCGCTCCTGCCGCGCGGCGCGTCCAGAGCCGCTGCGCGACCTCGACGACCAGCAGCGCGAGGAGCCCGAGCGCGATCCAGGGAGAGGCGTCCACCGCCGGGTTGCGCTCGCCGAAGCTCGCCGTGCGCGGCGAGGGGGTGACGACGCGCGGCGCGGCCAGCACCTCGCGCTCGATCGGGGCGACCACGCGCTCGTGCGCCTCGCCGTCGACGGTGACGCGGTACGCGCCGAGGTGTCCCGGGGTCACGACGCGACGCGCCGCGTCGGCGACGGCGGAGGCCGGCTTGCCATCGGGGCCGGTCGCCTCGACCGAGCGCGCGCCCGAGAAGAGCCAGGGAGCGCCCACCTCCGACCGCCGCGCGCCGCCGCGGGCGCGCGCGTCGTCGACGACGATTTGCAGCAGCGAGAGGAACGCGGGGCGCAGCGCCAAGTCGCTCACGTCGGCCGCGAGCGGAAGCCCCACGATCCACGCGACGCCGCGACCGCGCGGGGCGACGGCCAGCAGCGGCTCGCCGTCGGGCCAGCGCGCGAGCACCTCGGCCGACGCGCCCGCGTCGAACGCCGCGCGCCCGCGCGCGTGCAGATCGCCCACCTCTGCGAGCGGGGCGCCCGCGGCCTTCGCGTCGCCCGCGGGCGCGGGGCCCCACCGCAGCGACGGCGCCACGAAGGGCTCGCAGGTCGCGCCGATCGACGCCGCTGCGGCGTGGGGACCGAGCGCGAGGAGCACGACGCCGCCGCGCTCGACCCAGGCAGCGAGCGCGCGCCGCGCATCGGGCGACAGGCCCGGCGGGTCGTCGAGCACGAGCGCGCCGAGCAGCGCGAGGTCCTCGGCGCGGTCGGGGGTGACCGGCAGCGGGCGGACGTCGAGGCCGAGCGCGAGCGCGTCGAGCGCCTGCTCGGTCACGGGGGCGCCGCCGGTCTCGAGCTTGCGCTCCGCCGCGTCGGCGACGACGCCCACGCCGAGCGCCGCTCCGGCCGCGAGCACCGGGGCCGCGTCGTCGACGGCGATGGCGTCCTGCCCCGTGAGGCGCGCGACGAGCGGCCCGCTCGCGGCGCCGACCTCGACGGTGACGTCGAACGCGGCGCCCTTGCCCGCGAGCGCGGTGGTCGCGACGCGCGCGCCCGCTGCTACGACCTCGAGCTCGCGCCCCTCGGCGACGCGCGCGCTCGAGCAGACGACGCGCGCCCGCACGCGCGCTCGCTCGCGGTCGGCGCGCACGACGGCGCAGTCGTCGGGCGTGGTCGCCAGCTCGTCGAGCGGGGCCCACAGCGCCGCGTGCGCCGCGGCGCCGAGGGGCTCCGCGCCGTCGGCGCGGGCGTCGGTGCGGTCGCTGAGCAGGACGATGCGCTTGTCGAGCTGCGGCAGCCCCGAGACGGCGCCGTCGGCGAGGCGAACGGCTGCGTCGAGGTCGGTCGCGCGCTCCGCGGGCTCGAGCGCGTCGAGCGTGGCGCGCGCGGCGGCGAGCTGCGTGGTGGGCGCGAGCGCGAGGCGCGCGGGTGCGCCCGCGAGCACGATGGCGACCGCGTCCCCCTCGCGCGTGCCCGCGAGGAGCTGGCGCGCGGCGTCGCGCGCGCGCTCGAAGCGCGTCGCGCCGTCCGCCGTCACGGCGCGCATGCTGAGCGAGTCGTCGACGACGAGCGCGAGCGCCACCGACGCGCCGTGCGAGCGGTTGAGCGCGAGCCCCGAGCAGCGCACGAGCGGCGTCGCGCCGAGCAGCGCGAGCAGCAGGATCGACGCCGCGCGCGTCGCGAGCAGCGCGCGGTCGTCGAACCACGCGCGCCTGCGGGCCTGCGGCGGGCTCGGCGCCACGAGCCGCGCGGGGGGGAAGGCGCGCTCGACCGAGCGCTTGCGCTGCAACAGGTGCGCGAGCAGCGGCCCCGCGACGAGCGCGGCGATGGCGAGCGCGGCGAGGTTGAGGAAGCTCACGCGCGCGCCTCGCGGCGCGCGGCGCGCCCGGAGGTGGCCGTGACGATGGCGCGCACCGCGCTCGCCGGGTCGGCGTCGGTCACCGCGCGCACGAGGTAGCCCCCGACGCGGTCGAGCACGCGCTGCCAGCCGTCGGTGAGGTCGGCGAGCGCGCGCAGGTAGGGCGCGCGCGCCGACGCGGCGTCGGCCTCGACGACGCTCGCCCCCTCGAGCGCGCGCAGGCGCACCGTGCCCTCGAAGGGGAAGGTGGCCTCGACCGGGTCGAGCACCTGCGCGACGACGAGCACGTGGCCGCGCCCCGCGAGCGCGGCGAGGTGCGCGGCTGCGTCGTCGGGGAGGTCGAGCAGATCCGAGAGCAGCACCACGATGGTGCCGCGGTGCGCGCGCCGCAGGATCGGCGCGAGCGCGCGATCGAACGCGGCCGTGTCGAGCGTCGCGTCGCCGCCGGGGCGCGTGGAGGCGAGCGCGAACGCGAGCCGGTCGAACGACTCGCGCCCCGCCGACGCAGCGAGCGGGCGCGCGTCTTGCCCCGCGACGAACGCGAGCCCGACCGGGTCGCCGCTCGCGAGCGCGAGCCGACCGAGCGCGGCCGCGACGACCGACGCGTACTGGAGCTTGGTCGGGCGCGCAGCGTCGCCCGTGAAGCCCATCGACGCCGACGCGTCCACGAGCAAGCGCAGGCCGCGGTCGGTCTCGGTCTCGAACTCTCGGACCAGCAGCCGCTCGTGGCGCAGCAGCGCGCGCCGGTCGAGCCAGCGCAGGTCGTCGCCGGGCACGTAGGGGCGGTTGCCGCCGAACTCGACGCCCGGGCCGCGGCGGTGGCTGCGGTGCGCGCCGGCGTAGAGGCCGTCGGCGGCCGCGCGCGCGCGAAGCCGGAGCGCCGCGATCGAGGCCCAGTCGAGGTCGGCGAGCGGCGAGGGGGCCCGGGGCACCTCGCGGTTGTAGCAGGCGCACGGCTGGTGCCGAAGCGGGCGCGCTGTGGTACTAACGCCGCTCGCGCGCGGCCGGCCCCCCTCCTGGGGGTACCTGCCACGAGCGCCGTGCCGCTCCCGCGTGGAGCGGGGCGGAGGGTCTCTGACAGGCGATGCGACGAACGGTGGCGACTGCCGCCGGGGAAGCCCGGCGCGACCCCGGAGGGGTGGCCGAGTGGTCGAAGGCAGCGGTTTTGAAAACCGCCGTGCCGCAAGGCACCGGGGGTTCGAATCCCTCCTCCTCCGCCAAGGCCTCCGTCGTCGCACACGTCACCTGGAGAGGTGGCCGAGTGGCCGAAGGCACACGCTTGCTAAGCGTGCGTAGGCGAAATCCTACCGCGGGTTCGAATCCCGCCCTCTCCGCAATGATTTCGAATAGTTAGATCGCCTAGGATCAAAACTCGGATCAAAACCCCCCCTTTCAGCGTCGTCGGGGAGGCCGAGCAGGGCGCGCGGCAGCGGCGGAAACACCTCGCCGAAGCTGTCGTGCACGGCGCGGGCGGCGCGGATGTAGACCTGCGTCGTCTCGAAATGCGCGTGGCCGGCGTCGGCCATGATCTCG
>CAITLX010000289.1 GCA_903893335.1 uncultured delta proteobacterium
GGCGCGGATCTGCACCTCGACGAAGAGGTGCTCCTTGGACTGGAAGTGGTAGTGCAGCAGGCTCTTCGAGACGCCCGCGTGCTCGGCGATCTCGCGCATCGACGCCGCTGCGTACCCCGCGCGCGAGAAGCACCCCTCGGCGGCTGCGAGGATCGTCTCGACCTGGCCCGCGTCGGACGTGCGCTTCCAGGCGAAGCCGTCGGGCGGGGTGAGGGTGGCGGTCATGGGGGGTTTTGGGGGGCGCCGAGCGGTCAGACTGGCCGGCCGGTCAGTCTCGTCAGTTAACCCCAAGGTGCCGCGCGGCGCAAGGCCGGCGCGGGTTGGACCATACTGCCGCGCGATCTGCGACGCAGACCCGGAGGAACGCTTGAACTCGCCGTACCCGCACCTGCTGGCCCCGCTCGACCTCGGCTTCGTCACGCTGCGCAACCGCATCGTGATGGGCTCGATGCACACCGGGCTCGAGGACCGCTTCTGGAACTACCCGAAGCTGGCGGCGTACTTCGAGGAGCGCGCGAAGGGGGGCACCGGACTCATCGTCACCGGAGGTATCTCGGTCAACCGCCGAGGCTGGCTCTTGCCGGCCGGCGGCACGATGAACGGCAAGGCCGACGTGGCCAACCACCGCAAGGTCACCGACGCCGTGCACCGACACGGCGGCCACATCGTCATGCAGGCGATGCACGCGGGGCGCTACGGCTACCAGCCCTTCTCCGAGTCCGCGTCGAGGCTCAAGTCGCGCATCAACCCCTTCACGCCCCGCGAGATGAGCACCGCGCGCTGCTGGGAGGTCATCGGAGACTTCGCGCGCGCCGCGAGGCTGGCGCGCGACGCGGGCTACGACGGCGTCGAGGTGATGAGCAGCGAGGGCTACCTGCTCAACCAGTTCCTGTGCAAGCGCGTCAACCGGCGCACCGACGAGTTCGGCGGCGCCATCGAGGGGCGCATGAAGATGGTGGTCGAGGTGACGCGGGCCATCCGCAAGGCAGCCGGCGCCGACTTCATCTGCATGGTGCGCCTGTCGATGCTCGACCTCGTCGAGGGGGGCAACACCGGCGACGAGATCGTCGCGACCGCGAGGGCGCTCGAGGCCGCCGGCGCGACGATGCTCAACACGGGCATCGGCTGGCACGAGGCCACCGTGCCGACGATCGTCACCTCGGTGCCGCGCGCGGCGTTCCGCGCAGCGACGGCGATGGTCAAGCAGCAGGTGGCCATCCCGGTGGTCGCCTCCAACCGCATCAACACGCCCGCGCTCGGCGAGGAAATCCTCGCCTCGGGCGACGCCGATCTCATCTCGATGGCGCGCCCGCTGCTCGCCGACCCCGCCTTCGCCCGCAAGGCCGCCGCCGGCAAGGCCGACGAGATCAACACCTGCATCGCCTGCAACCAGGCCTGCCTCGACCACACCTTCCAGGCGAAGCGCTCGACCTGCCTGGTCAATCCCCAGGCCTGCTACGAGACGGAGCTCGTCTACACGCAGGCGGCGAGGCCCAAGCGCATCGCGGTGGTCGGCGCCGGCATGGCCGGCCTTTCGGCGGCGACGGTCGCCGCGCAGCGCGGCCACGACGTGACGCTCTTCGAGGCCGCGGCCGACATCGGCGGGCAGTTCAACCTCGCTGCGCGCGTACCGGGCAAGGAGGAGTTCGGCGAGACCATTCGCTACTTCCGCCATCGATTGCAGTCCACGGGCGTGAAGGTCGAGCTCGGCCGCAGGGTCGCCAAGGGGGAGCTCGAGGGGAGCTACGACGAGATCGTCGTCGCCACGGGCGTCACGCCGCGCGCGCCGCGCATCGCCGGCATCGACCACCCCAAGGTGCTCAGCTACCCCGACGTGCTGCTCGGTCGCAAGGCGGCCGGCAAGCGGGTCGCGGTCATCGGAGCCGGCGGCATCGGCATCGACCTGTGCGAGTTCCTCCTGGCCGAGCATTCGCCGCAGTCGGTCGACTCGTGGGCGAAGCAGTGGGGCGTCGATCTGCAATCGAGCGTCCCTGGCGGACTCGTCGAGCCGGCGCCGCTCGCGCCGATCCGCGAGGTGTGGATGCTGCAGCGCAAGCGCGGGAAGATGGGCACGGGCCCGGGCAAGACGACCGGCTGGGTGCACCGCATCGCGCTCCAGCGCCACGGCGTGACGATGCTCGCGGGCGTCGAGTACGTGCGGATCGACGACGCCGGTCTGCACCTCGTGCACGCGGGCGAGGCCAAGGTGCTGAGCGTCGATCACGTCGTCGTCTGCGCCGGCCAGGAGTCGGTGCGCGATCTGGTGACCGTGAACGAGAAGGGGGAGCCGACCGACGCGCGCCACCACCTCGTCGGCGGCGCCCACGTCGCGACCGAGCTCGACGCCAAGCGCGCCATTCGCGAGGGGGCCGAGGTCGCGGCCCGGCTCTGACGCGGCGGCGCGCGAGGCAGCAGGCGCCGCGCGTCGATTGCAGTCGATCGGAGGGCCCTCGCCCGAAGGCCCCTTTACGCGCCGGGCCGACGCTGGTGGGATGCGCGCCATGCGAAGCGCGATTGGGGTGGCAGCGGGGGCGATGGCGGCGCTCGTGGCGGGGTGCGGGGCGTCGGACGCGAGCGCTCCGCTCGCAGGCGGAGCGGACGCGGGGCCGCGCATCGACGACGCGACCTGGGGCGCCGACGGCTACTACCGCGACGACGCGGGGCGCGCGGTGCTGCTGCGCGGCGTCAACGTCGCGCACTCGTCCAAGCGCAGCGCAGACGGCTTGCCCTGGGTGCAGCCGAGCGATCTGGCGACGCTGCGCGCCGACTGGGGCGCCAACCTGATCCGGCTCACGGTGTTCTGGCGCTTCGTCGAGCCGACGCGCGGGTCGTACGACGCCGCGTACGTCGCCGCCGTGCGCGAGCGGCTCGACTGGGCCGAGGCCGCGGGCATCTCGGTCTTGCTCGACATGCACCAGGACCTCTACGGCTTCGAGGCGACCGACGAGAGCGAGGGGGACGGCCCCCCCGCGTGGGCGCGCGACGCGACGTGCGCGCCGTTCGCCGACAAGAGCCCCTGGTACACGAACTACTTCGAGGAGCCCGTCGACTGTCAGTTCCGCTCGTTCTGGGCCGACACCAACGGCGTGCAGACGGCGTTCGTCGCGATGTGGGAGCACCTGCTCGGCGCGGTCGGCGACCACCCCGCGCTCGTCGGCGTCGATCTCTGGAACGAGCCCTGGGTGCCGAAGACCGCCACGGCGGCCGGCGTGCTCGCGCCGTTCTACGAGCGCATCATGCCGCGCGTGCGCGCCGCCGCGCCGCGGATGGTCGTCTTCTACGAGCCCGGCACCCTCTCGGGCCAGGGGCAGAACCAGGCACCCCCGCGCCCCGCGTACGACCGCGTGGTGTTCGCGCCCCACTTCTACCCGCCGGCCATCTGGGTCGGCGCGCCCTACCGGGGCACCCTCGACGACGTGCGTCCGCAGCTCGAGCAGCAGATCGCGCAGGCGAAGGACGCCCGCGTGCCGCTGGTGGTCGGCGAGTGGGGCGCGCAGCGCGACGGCGTGGGCTACGAGGCCTACGTGGGCGACCTGCTGCACGCATGGCAGGACGCGTGGGTCGGGTCGGCGCGCTGGAGCTACGACCGCGACAGCTACCGCTTCGCCCTGCTCGCAGCCGACGGCACCGCGCCCGCGTCGAGCACGGCCATGATCGAGCCCTACGCCGAGCGCGTCCCGGGCACGCCGCTCGGCTCGACGCTCGCGGCGAGCGAGAAGCGGCTCACCGTTCGTTTCCAGTCGAGCGAGGCCGCAGACGCGTGGATCACCTGCCCGTCGCGCTTCTGCGCCGCGGAGCCGCGCCTCACCGCGACGCTCGACGGCGCGCCCGTGCAGGTCGCCGGGACGTGGGACGCCGCGCGCGCGCGCCTCTCGGTGGCCTGTACCGCGGCGGGCCGCTACGAGCTGTCGCTCGGCTGGTAGCCGGCGCGCGGCCTCAATCGCCGTCGTCGAGCTCGTAGCTCTCGACGTAGAGGTCGAAGCCTCCGGCATCGACCGACTCGCCGACGAGCTCGCCGATCTCGGACGCCTCCCTCGACGAGACGGCGTAGACGCCGCGCATGTCGTCGTCGACGCCGCCGCCGAAGAGTCGGCGCAGGTCGGCGAGGGCGATGGGCAGCACGCGCTCGGCGACGAGCTGACCGTCGCCGTCGTAGGCCGTGAGCACGCGCACGAGCTGTCGCCACTTCGTCAAACCGATCGAGCCTCCACGAGGGGGAGCATACCGCGCCGCCCGAGCGAGCGGCGCGAGCCCGCGTCAGCGCGCGCGGAGCGCCGCGGCGACGACCCACGCGACCGCGGGTGACGACGCGAGCAGGGCAAGCTCGACCGGCACGGCCCAGCGGCGTCGCTCGAACAGGCCGCCCCACACCGCCGCGCTCGCGAGGACCCAGAGCGCGAGCGCCGCGCGGGCGACCTCCGCGCCGTCGGGGGGCAGCAGGAGCATCAGCGTGAGCGCGAGCCCTGCCACCGCGAAGCGCGCGACGACGTAGCGGTCGGTGGCCGGCTGGGGCGGGACGTCGAACAGGACGCGCGCCGCGTGGTCGACCTCCGGCACGACGACTGGCCCCCCGAGGTCTTCGGGCAGCCACTCGGGGGGAGCGACGAAGAGGCGCACCTTGTCGGCCAGCCTGCGCGTGCGCCGCGCCGCGGAGCCGAGCCGCCACCAGGGCTCGACGTTCGCCCAGAGGGCGTTGAAGCTCCGCAGCGGCTCGACCGTCCCGAATGCGGGCTCGCGCCCCTCGGCGACGAAGGTGCCATACAGGCGGTCCCACACGATGAGGATGCCGGCGTAGTTCTTGTCGATGTACTCGGGGTCGATGCCGTGGTGCACGCGGTGGTGCGACGGCGTGTTCCAGACGAGCTCGAGGGGCCCGAGCTTGCCGACGAGCCGCGTGTGGATCCAGAACTGGTACAGGGTATTGGCCGTGCTCACGGCGACGAACATGAGCGGCGAGAATCCCGCGACGGCCAGTGGCCAGTAGAAGGGGGCCGCGACGACCGCCTGCAGCGCGCTCTGCCGCAGCGCGGTCGTCAGATTGTAGTGCTCGCTCTGGTGGTGCACGACGTGCGTGGCCCACAGGAGGTTGACCCGGTGGCTCGCGCGGTGAAACCAGTAGTACTGGTGATCGACGAGCAGCGCGAGCAGCGCCCAGCTCCACCAGGCGTCGGCGGGCAGCGTGCGCCAGCGCGCGTGGACGAAGAGCCAGGCGTAGGCGCCGATGACCGCGCCGCGCACGAACACCGCGGTCGCCTGCTGCGAGACGCCGCAGCTCAGGCTCGCGATCGAGTCGTGCAGGCCGAAGGCGGCGAAGCGGCGCCGTGCCGCCACCCAGGCCTCGAGCGCGATGAGCGCGAAGAATGCGGGGATGGCCAGCGCGATGGCGAGCGCGTTCACGCGCCCACGCTAGCAGCGTCGCGCGCGCGCTGCTTCGCTCAGCCTCGCAGCGAGGCGAGCACCTGGCCGGTCGCCGTCGGCTGCTTGGCAATCTCGCGCGGCGGCCCCTGGGCCACGACGCGCCCCCCGCCGTCGCCCCCCTCGGGGCCGAGCTCGACGACCCAGTCGGCCGCGGCGATGACGAGCGGGTGGTGCTCGATGATGACGAGCGTGTCACCGCGCTCGACCAGGCGCCCGAGCACGTGGGTCAGCTTGCGGACGTCGGAGACGTGCAGGCCGGTGGTCGGCTCGTCGAGCACGTAGAGCGTGGGCTCGTGGCGCGAGGACGCCGTGAGCTCGGCGGCGAGCTTGAGCCGCTGCGCCTCGCCGCCCGAGAGCGTGTGCGAGCCCTGCCCGATCTGCACGTAGCCGACGCCGAGGTCCGAGAGCGTCGCGAGCGGCCGCGCGATGTCGCGGTGCGCGTGGAACACCTCGGCGGCCTCGTCGGCGCTCAGGCGCAGCGCGTCGCCGATGGACAGGTCGAGCCAGCGCACCTCGAGCGTGCTCGCGTCGAAGCGCGTGCCGCCGCAGGCGTCGCAGGGCGTCACCACGTCGGGCAGGAAGCTCATCTCGTGGGAGATGACGCCCTGGCCCGCGCACACGTCGCACCGCCCGCCGCCGGAGGTGTTGAACGAGAAGTGCGCGGGGCCCCAGCCGCGGACCTTCGCCTCGGAAGACGCCGCGAAGAGCCTGCGGATCGCGTCGAAGACGCCGAGGAACGTCGCGGGCACCGAGCGGGGCGTGCGCCCGATCGGCGACTGATCGACCGACAGCGCGCGCGTGAGCCGCTCGGCGCCGCGCAGGGAGTCGAACGCGCCCGGCGCCTCGGCGACCAGCCCGAGCGCGCGGCGCACCGCGGGGTAGAGCACCTTGCGCACGAGCGTGCTCTTGCCCGAGCCCGACACGCCCGCGACGACCGTCGTGCGCCCGAGGGGCACGCGCAGATCGACGCCGTGCAGGTTGTGCACGCGCGCGCCGCGCAGCTCCAGCCACGCCGACGGCTCGACCCAGGCGTGCGACGGCGCGACGTCGGCCTCGGCGAGCGCGCGCGCGGTGGGCGCGTCGGGGTGCGCGAGCACCTCGGCGGGCGGCCCCGCCGCGACGATGCGGCCGCCGCGTCGCCCGCCCGACGGGCCGAGATCGACCAGCCAGTCGGCGGCGCGGATGGTGTCGGCGTCGTGCTCGACCACCATCACGGTGGAGCCGGTGTCGACGAGCTTGCGCAGGTTGTCGAGCAGGCGGCGCGTGTCGCGCGGGTGCAGCCCGATGGTGGGCTCGTCGAGCACGTAGAGCGCGCCGGTGAGCCCCGCGCCGAGCTGCGCGGAGAGGCGCAGCCGCTGCATCTCGCCGCCCGAGAGCGTGGCCGCGCCGCGGTCGAGCGAGAGGTACGAGAGCCCCACCTCGTCGAGGAAGGCCAGGCGGCGCACGAGCTCGGCGCGCGCGGGCTCGCCGATGGCCGCGCGGTCCCCCTCGAAGGTCCAGCCGCGCGCGAGCGCGAGCGCGCGACCGACTGGGAGCTGCACGACCTCGTGGTAGCGCGTGCCTTGCAGGCGCACCGCGCGCGGCACGGGCGCGAGGCGCGCGCCGCCGCAGGCGCCGCACGACGCCGTCTCGCCCTCGGCGACGGCCTCGGGGCCCCCTGCGATGCCGGTGCCCTCGCAGGGCTCGCAGCGCCCCTGCTTGGTCGCGAACGAGAACCAGCGCGGGTCGAGCTCGGGCACGGCGGTGCCGCACGACGGGCAGCTGCGCTCGGTCGAGAGCAGCGTGTCGGCGCCGTCGCGTCGCACCTTCACCGCGCCGCGCCCGAAGGCGAGCGCGCGGTCGAAC
>CAITLX010000290.1 GCA_903893335.1 uncultured delta proteobacterium
ACCCGCCGACGAGCTGCGAGGTGATCTTGACCGGGAGCCGCTGCAGGCTCGCCGGATCGAGCAACTCGGGCACGTCGCTGCCCGCGTCGAGGCGCACCTCGACCCAGCCGCTCTCCTGACCGCTCCACACGTCCGCGAAGGCGACGGTGGGCGGGAGGGCGCGTGGCTTGCCGACGCGCGGCACGAGCGGGAGCACGATGCCGAGGCCGCGCCCGCCGACGCCCACCATGCCCGCTGCGTGGAAGATGCCGACGCCCGCCTGACCCCAGCCGATCCAGCCGAAGGCGCCCTGGCCGATCGCGATGACGCCGGCGGCGACCTGACCGATGGCGACGATGCCGACCGCGCCCTGGCCGATGGCGAAGATGCCGCGCGACCCCTGGGCGAAGGCGAAGACCCCCGGACGCTCGGGCGAGGTGGCGAGCCACTCCATCGCGCGCATCGTACCGCGAGAGACAGGCCCGATGGGGCGATTCGGCAGGTTCCGCGCCGCGCGTCGGGCGCTTATAGTGCCGCGCGTGCCGCAAGCCCCGCTCGTCATCTGCCGCGCGTGCGGCGTCGTCGCGCCCGAGCGCCGCGACGGCTGCGAGGCGTGCGGGCGCCCGCTGCGCGAGACGCGGGTGGCGGCGCCCGCGATGCCGCTCGAGCAGCACTGGGCCGCGGTGCGGTGCGGCTTCGTGTGCAACAGCTGTCGCTTCCTCGCGCCGCTCGACGCGCTCGACTTCGACGGTGCGGTCGAGTGCGCGCACTGCGGGCTGCGCCAGCGCTTCGACGTGGAGACCTGGCAGGGCGCGCTCGAGCTCGCGCGCAGCGTGAGCGATCTGGCCGGTCCGTCCCCCGAGGGGCGCAGCCCCCACCTCGAGATCTGGGTCGGCGACGACAACCCGCACCGCGAGGTCGGCGTCTCGCAGACGTTCGTGAAGAGCGAGCTCGGCATGCTCGTCCTCTCGGCGGCGCCCGGGCACCCCGTCTGCCGCCGGTGCACCGAGCCGCTCCACGCGCAGGTCACGCGCCGTGGCGTGGTCGACACGCGCTGTCCGCGCTGCAACGAGACGGGCAGCTACGCGCTCCCCGCCGAGGCGATGCGGAGCGAGCAGCTGCTCGGCGCCGTCGCCGACCCGCACCGCACCGACTGCCCCAAGGCCCTGTTCACGCAGCAGGGGGGCCTCGCGACGCTCAGCTGCCCGCAGTGCAACGCTCCGCTGACGCCGACGCCGGGCAGCGCGCTGCAGAGGTGCCGCTTCTGCAACACGAGCAGCATCGTCACCGAGTCGCACCTGCACCGCGCGCTGCAGCGCACCGTCGAGCCCTCGACGTTCTGGGTGCTCTTCCCGCGCGGCTCGGCGGCGCGCGAGCAGCTGCAGACGGCGGCGGGCACCGGCATCCAGGAGCAGAGCGTCGGCGTCCTGAAATCGACGCGAAGGCCCGTCGGCGACGAGCACACCGTCTACGAGGCCCCCGAGGTCGAGGGCCCGCCGGCGCTGCAGATCCTCGTCGGGTCCGTCGTCGGCAGCGTCGCGCTGCTCGTCGGCCTCGTGCTCGCGCGCGTGTTCGGCCTGTTCGACTGATCCCTCGGGCCTGTTCGACTGAGCGTCTCCCTGCGCCCTGCTTCGCGCGAGCCTCAGGGGGGCGGCGCGCTCGAGCGCGTGTCGACCCGCGCGAGCCAGCGCTCGAGCACCTCGGCGAGGCGCTGCGGCGTCACGGGCTTGGTGACGTAGTCGTTCATGCCCGCCGCGAAGCACGCCTCGCGGTCGCGCGGCATCGCGTGGGCGGTCAGGGCGACGATGGTGACGTCGCGGTTGGGGATCTCGTTCTCCGAGGCTCGCACGGCGCGCGTCGCCTCGAGGCCGTCCATCTCGGGCATCTGCACGTCCATGAGCACGAGGTCGTAGGTGACGGTGCGGAGCGCTTGCAGCGCCTCGCGCCCGTTGGCGACGGCGTCGGCGCGGACCCCGAGCTTGCGCAGCATGCCGAGGGCGACCTGCTGGTTGGTGATGTTGTCCTCGGCGACGAGCACGCGGAAATCGGTGCGGTGCAGCTTGGGGTCGGGCTTGCGCGTGACGATCGGGGCGCCGAGCCCCGCGCTCGCGCCGCCGCCGAGCACCGCCGTGATGCAATCGCGCAGCTCCGAGAGGCGCACCGGCTTGATCAGCTCCGCCGCGAAGCCCGCTTGCGCGATGCGCGCCGCGTCGTCGTGCAGCCCGAGCGAGCTCATCATCACGAGGCGCGTCTCGGCGAGCGCGCGCTCGGCCGCGACGGCCAGGCCGAACGAGGCTCCGTCCGACCCCGGGAGCTGCCGATCGACCAGCGCGAAGCGGAACGGGTCGCCCTGGCCCGCCGCCGAGCGCAGCGCGCTGAGGGCCGCCTGCGCGTCGGCGGCGGTCGAGGGGCGCACGCCCCAGGCCTCGAGGGCGGCGGCCAGCACCTCGCGGTGCGTCTGGCTCGGGGCCACGATGAGCGCGCGCACGCCGGCCAGCGCCGCGGGGAGGCCCGGCGCCACGCTGCCCTCGACCGGCTGCCGCTCGAAGCGAGCGGTGAAGCCGAACTCGGAGCCGCACCCCTGCTCGGTCTGCACGTCGATCTCGCCCCCCATCAGCTCGGCGAGCTGCTTGGAGATGGCCAGGCCCAGCCCGGTGCCGCCGAACTTGCGGGTGCTCGAGGCGTCGACCTGGGTGAACTTGCGAAACAGCTGCCCCAGCTTGTCGGCGGGGATGCCGATGCCCGTGTCGCGCACCGAGAAGCGAAGCGCGACCTCGTCTGCGCCCGAGTGCTCGAGCGTGACGCGCACGACGATCTCGCCGGCGCTGGTGAACTTGATCGCGTTGCCCACGAGGTTGAGCAGCACCTGCCGCAGCCGACCGGGGTCACCGCGCAGCAGCGACGGCACGTCGGGCGAGACGGCGCAGATGAGCTCGATGCGCTTCTCGGTGGCGCGCAGCGCCATCATCGAGGCGAAGTCGTCGAGCAGCGCGCGAAGGTCGAAGTCGAGCACCTCGAGCGCGAGCTTGCCGGCCTCGACCTTGGACAGGTCGAGGATGTCGTTGATGAGCGCGAGCAGCGACTCGGCGCTGATGCGCACGGTCTCGGCGTAGCGCCGCTGCTCGTCGGTGAGCGCGGTGTCGAGCAAGAGGCCGGCCATGCCGATGACGCCGTTCATCGGCGTGCGGATCTCGTGGCTCATGTTGGCCAGGAACTCGCTCTTGGCCGCGCTCGCGAGGTCGGCCTGCAGCGCCATCTCGGTGGCGTGGGCCGTCGCGCGCTCGAGCCGCCGGTTGGTCTCGATCAGCTCCTCGGCGGCCTGCCTCTCGGCCGTGATGTCGGCGTGCGTGCCGAACATCATCTCGGGCTTGCCGTCGGCCGTCCAGCTCACGACCCGTCCGCGGTCGTGCACCCAGATCCAGCGCCCGTCCTTGTGGCGCATCCGCGCCTGGCAATCGTAGAAGGGCAGCTCGCCCGCGAAGTGTCGCGCGAGCAGCTCTCCCGACCTCTGCGCGTCGTCCGGGTGCGCGAGCGCCTGCCAGGTGGCGATGCTGACGGGCGCGAGCTCGTCGAGGCTGTAGCCGACGAGCTTCGCCCAGAGGTCGTTGAAGATCGTCTCGCCGGTCTGGACGTTCCACTCCCAGGTCCCGACGTTGGTCCCCTCGACGATGCCGGCGAGGCGCTGGCGCTCCTCGCGCAGCTTGCGCTCGGCCGTCACGCGCGCGCTGATGTCGATGAGCGCGGCCATGAAATGCGGCCGCCCGCGGACCGTGATGATCTCGCCCGACATCAGGCAGTCGAGCGTCGCGCCGTCCTTGCGCCGGATCGCGACCTCGAAGTCGACCAGGCGCCCGTCGCTCTGCAAGACGGCGGTCAGCTGGGCTTGCTGCGCGGGGTCGGGAACGAGCTCGATCTCCATCGGCGTCTTGCCGACGATGTCGCCCCGCTCGTAGCCGAGCGTCGAGAGGAAGCGATCGTTGACGTCGACGAAGCGCCGCGAGGGGAGCTCGGCGACCGTCACGAGCGCGGGCGTGTTGCGGAAGAGCTGCTCGAAGAGCTGCTGACCCTCGCGCGCGACCGACACGTTCTTCGAGACCTCGAAGACGCAGTCGTCGCCGTTCCACCGCCCGCGCCAGACGCGGGTGTCCATCGGCAGCAGCGCGCCGTCGCGCGTCTGCATCGGCAGCGAGAAGGCTCCGTGCTCGCCTTGCAGGGCTGCGCGCCGGGCGGCCTCGGCCTCCGCGCGCAGGGACGCTGGGTGGAGCTCGGCGACGCCCATCGCCGCCAGCGCGTCGGCGTCGTAGCCGAGCGTCGAGCCGACGGCCGGGTTGGTGAAGAGGATGCGCCCCTCGGCGTCGCGCACGACGACGAGATCGGTCGTCGAGTCGAAGAAGGTGCGAAAATTGGCCTCGCTCGCGCGCAGGCGGTTCTCCAGCCGCTTGCGCTCGGCGATGTCGTAGACGATCGAGTGCAGCACGGTGCGGCCACCGAGCTCGATGCGGCTCGACGACACCTCGACGTCGCGCAGCGTGCCGTCGGCGAGGCGGTGCTGGAACTCGAACTGCCGGCTCGCGGCGTCGTGCCCGACCGACGCCATCGCCTGGCGGACCCGCTCGGGGGACAGCTCGTTGATGTCGGTGATGCACAGCGACAGCAAGCGGTCGCGCGGGTAGCCGTAGAAGCGCAGCGCGGCCAGGTTGCCGTCGAGGATCGCGCCGCTCTCGGGGTCGATGAGCAGCATGACCACGTTGTTGTCGGCGAAATGGGCGCGGTAGGTGGCGTCCTCCGTCGCGTGCGTGCCCTCGCCTGGGGGGGGCGCGTCGCCGTCGCCCGTCCCGCTCGTGCGTGTCGTCATCCTCTGGCCCTCTCCTTCGTCGCCCCGCCCGGGGGGAGCTTCGCGCAAAAGGGCGCGCGGCGCTCGCGTTTCTCGCGAGCGGCCGCGGCCGGTGAGTGGTACGGCCCGCCCCCCATGCCGGTGCTCCGCGGAACGCTCACGTACGCGCGCTTCTTCGTCGACGGCAAGCTGCCCGACGATCTCCACGACCGCTACCTGCGGGCCATCCGCCTGCGCGCGCAGCGGCCGCTCACGGCCGAGGACGACGTGGCCTCGCGCTCGGGCTGGTGCCGCGTCGGCGAGCCCTTCGAGCTCGAGCTCGATTTCGAGAGCGTCTTCTACAACGAGTACCTGAACCTCGGCATGCGCACCGACCGGTGGGCCATCCCCGGCTCGCTCTTGCGGGCCAAGCTGCGCGAGGCCGAGGCCGCGCACCTCGCGAAGACGGGGCGCGAGCGGCTCGGGCGCGGCGCGAAGGCCGAGCTCAAGGCCCTCGTGCTCAAGCGCCTGCGCAAGGAGCTGACCCCCGCGGTGCGCTCGGTCGACCTCTCGTGGTCGCTGTCGGACGGCATCGTGCGCTTCTTCACCCACGCCCCCAAGCCCGCCGCCGAGATGCAGGAGCTGTTCAAGAAGACGTTCGATCTCTCGCTCGTGCCCGAGGCGCCGTGGACGCTCGCGGTGCGCTCGGGCATCAGCGCCACGCAGGACACCGCCTGGGTCGGCGCGACCCCGACCGAGCTCGTCCCGGGGGCCTCGTGAGCGAGCTGCCGCTGGTCGATCGCATCGAGAAGCGTCGCTTCGTCGGGCGCGAGTTCCTGCTCTGGCTCTGGTTCGAGAGCGAGATCTTCGACGAGACGCTCCGCACGCGCACGCGCGGAGATATCGGTCTGTGGATCGAGAAGCGGCTCGTGCTCTCCATCGCCAAGGAGTCCACGCGCATCGTCGGCGAGCGGCCGGCCTCGACGCGCGAGGCCAAGGAGGCGCTGCGGCTCGGCAAGCTCCCCGAGCTCGCGGGGCTGCACCTCTCGCTCGGCGAGGAGGAGGCGACCTTCACGCTCAAGGCCGAGACGCTCGCCATCGCGGGGCTCTCGCTGCCGACGGTGCTCGGCGACGGC
>CAITLX010000291.1 GCA_903893335.1 uncultured delta proteobacterium
CCCCCTGCTACCGCTGCTTGTTCGAGGACCTCCCCGCGGGCCCCGCCCCCGACTGCGCGAGCGCCGGCATCGTCGGGCCCGTGTGCGGCGTCGCCGGCGCTGTCGCCGCCGAGATGGCCCTCGACCTCGCCACCGGCGCCGAGCGGCTCGCCGGCCACATCGCGACGTACGACGGCAGGAGCGACGCGCTCCGCCTCGTGGCGGCCCATGCGCGCGCCGCGTGCTGCCTGTGCGGCACCAACCCCTCGCTCGTCGGCCTCGACGAGCAGCGTTACCTCGCCACCCACGCCTGCGGCGGCGACGCCGCCTGAACCACGACCACGCACGGAGTCCACCGTCATGAACGTCACCGTCCGCATCCCCACGCCCCTCCGCACCCTCACCGCTGGCCAGGACGAGGTCGCCGCCACCGCCGGCACCGTCGGCGCCGTCATCGAGGAGCTCGAGAAGAGCTACCCGGGGCTGCGCGACCGCCTGCTCGACGAGAAGGGCGTGCGCCGCTTCGTCAACATCTACGTCGGCGAGGAGGACATCCGCTTCCTCGACGGGCTGAAGACCGAGCTCAAGAGCGGCGACGCGATCACCATCGTGCCGGCCATCGCCGGCGGGGCCGCTTGAGCGAGTACCCGCTCCCGCTCCGCCAGATGATGGTGCTCGGCGAGGCCGCGCAGCGGCGGCTCGCCGCCGTGACGGCCGAGGTCGCAGGGACCGGGCTCGCCCACGAGGTGGCCGCCCGCTACGCGCTCGGCGCCGGCGTGGCGGGCCTCGCGCCGGGCCCGATCGCCCCGAGCGCGCCCGAGTGGCTCGCGTCCGCGCCCGCGCGCGCGGTGCTCGAGGGGGCGCGCGCCGCGCTCGCCCTCGTCCGCGACGCGAGCGAAGGCGACGGATGAGGCACTCGCTCGTCCGGTCGCGCCGCCTCGGCTCCGTGCTCGACATGGTGGGGCAGACGCCGCTGTTGCGCCTCGAGCGCATCGGGCGCAGCGCGCCCAGCGTCGAGCTGTACGCCAAGCTCGAGTTCGCGAACCCCGGCGGCTCGGTCAAGGACCGCGCGGCGCGGCAGATGATCCTCGACGCGATGGCCGACGGCCGCATCCGTGACGGCGCGACCCTCATCGACTCGACCAGCGGCAACACCGGCGTCGCCTACTCGCTCTTCGGCGCGGCGCTCGGACTGCCCGTGCAGCTCGTCATGCCGTCGAACGTGTCCAAGCCCCGCAAGGACATCGCGCGCGCGTTCGGCACCGAGATCATCTTCAGCGACCCGCTCGAGGGCTCCGACGGCGCCATCCGCCTCGTGCGCGAGATCGTCGCGAAGGACCCCGACCGCTACTTCTACCCCGACCAGTACTCCAACCCGTCCAACCCTCTCGCCCACTACCTCGGCACCGGCCCCGAGATCCTCGACGCGGTCGGCGACCGCATCACGCACTTCGTCACCGGGCTCGGCACCACCGGCACGATGATGGGCACGACGCGCAGGCTGCGCGAGCAGGCGCGCCCCATCCGCTGCATCGCGGTCGAGCCCGCCGACGCGCTGCATGGCCTCGAGGGGCTCAAGCACCTCGCGTCGTCGCTCGTTCCGGCGATCTACGACGCCTCGTTGCCCCACGAGACGCACCGCGTGACGACCGAGGACGGCTGGGACATGGCCGACCGCCTCGCGCGCGAGGAGGGGCTGCTGGTGGGCCACTCGTCGGGCGCGCACGTGTTCGCGGCGCTGCGCGTCGCCGAGGAGCTTCACCGCACGCAGGGCGGAGGTTGCGTCGTCACCATCGTGTGCGACCGTGGCGATCGCTACTTCGCGCCGATGAAATGGGAGAAGAGGTACACGTGGTAGACGCCGACACCGAGCTGCGCATCCCGCGCGAGGCGCTCGCGCGCCTCGAGGCCGAGGCCACCGCCGCCTACGCGCGCGACGAGGAGGCCTGCGGCTACCTCACCTGCCCCGCCGACGACGCGCAGCTCGCCGACGCGCCGGTCATCCTCGCCAACCTCGCCAACCGCTACCACGCGCTCGACCCCGAGGCGTACCCGCGCACCGGGCGCACGTACGTCCTCATCGACCCGCTCAAGTTCGCCAAGGCGGTGACGAGCGGCGCCTCCGACGGGCGCCCCGTGCGCGTGCTGTGGCACTCGCACCTCGACTGCGGCGCGTACTTCAGCGAGACCGACGCAGCCGCCGCCACGATGGGCGGCGACGGCCCCTCGTACGACCTCTACTACCTGGTGACGAGCGTTCGCGCGGGCGCGGTCGACGACCACAAGCTCTTCGCGTGGGACGCCGCCACGCGCGCCTTCGTCGCCGCCAAGCTCGCCATCCTCCCCTGACCCGCGACGAGCGATGAGCGGCTTCGTCGTCTGGTTCACCGGGCTCTCGGGCTCGGGCAAGAGCACGCTCGCCACGCTGCTCGGCGCCGAGCTCGCGCGGCGCGGCGTGCACGTCGAGACGCTCGACGGCGACGAGGTCCGCACCTTCCTCTCCGCGGGGCTCGGCTTCTCGCGCGAAGACCGCGACACGAACGTGCGCCGCATCGGCTTCGTCGCGAAGCTGCTCGCCCGCTCGGGCGCGTGCGCCATCACCGCCGCCATCAGCCCCTACCGCGCGGTGCGCGACGAGCAGCGTCGCGCCGTCGGGCGCTTCTGCGAGGTCTACTGCGCCTGCCCCATCGACGAGCTCGCGCGGCGCGACGCCAAGGGGCTCTACCGCCGCGCGCTCGCCGGCGAGATCACGGGGTTCACCGGCGTCGACGATCCGTACGAGGAGCCCGAGCACCCGGACGTCGTCGTGCACACCGATCGCGAGTCGAAGCACGAGAGCCTCGCGCGCATCCTCGCGCGCCTCGAGGCGCTCGGGTTCCTCGCACCGACCGACGCCGCGGCCGACGCGCGGACGCCCTGGCACGGGGGCGAGGCGCCGGGTCACTGCGTCGCCGACGCCGCGCGCCGCGCTGCGCTCGAAGGCGCCCCCTCGGTCGAGCTCTCCACGAGCCTCGCGTCGACGCTCGACGCCATCGTCACGGGGACGTACGCGCCGCTCCAGGGCTTCCTCGGGTCGCGCGATCTCGTCGCGGTGCTGCGCGAACGGCGGCTCGAGCGCGGATTGCCCTGGCCGCTGCCCGCCGTGCTCCCGCTGCCCGCCGACGTGGCGGCAGGGCTCGCGGCTGGGGCGACGCTCGCGCTGCGCGCGCAGGGGCGCCCGGTGGCGCTCCTCGACGTGGCCGAGGTCTACGGCCTCGACGTCGTGCCGCCCGACCTGCGCGGCGCCATCGCTCCCTTCGCGCCAGCCGCCGAGGGGGCGTCCTTCGCGGCGGGACGCGTCTGGACGCTCGACGAACGCTCGCCTCGACGAGACTCCGTGTTCGACACGCCGCTCGCGCTGCGCGCAGCGCTGACCGCGCTGGGCGCTGCGAACACAGCGGGGTTGTTCGTGGACGGCGCGTTCGATCGCGGCCACGAGCACGCGGCGCGCGCGCTGCTCGAGACATCCGACGCGCTCGTGCTGCTCGTGCCCGAGCACCACGCGACGCTCCCGCTCGCCGCGCGCCTCGCGGCGGTCGAGGCCGCCGTCGCGCAGACGCTCGCGCCCGAGCGCGTGCTCGTCGTCGTGCACGCGGGCGCGGCGGCCCCCTGCGGAGAGCCTGCGCGCGACGCGCTGCTGCGGGCGATCGTCGCGCAGAACCACGGCGTCGCGCGCGTCGCGCTCGAACTGGACGACGCGGCGTCCGAGGCGTCCCTCGCAGGCGCCGCGGGCACGCTCGCGGTCGAGATCGAGCCGCTGGCGCCCGCGTTTCACTCGCGGCGGAGCGGCACGGTCGCGACGACGCGCAGCGCGGCGTTCGACGCGGCCCACGACCGCCCGATCGACCGAGCCGACGCGCTCGCGCGCCTCTCGGCGCGCAGCCTCCCCGACCCGCGCGACGTGCGCGACGAGGTCGCGCGCGCGCTGCTCGACGCATGGGGCGCGACGTGACCGCTGTGCGCGCCGCGTGGCTGCTGCTCGCCTCGGCGACGCTCGCTGCCCCGGCGCGCGCCGATCTCGCCACCGACGCCGCGGCGCTCGCCTCCGGCTGGACCGCTGCGGGGCTCACGGTCACGCGGCTGCCGGCGCTGTTCGTCGAGCACGGGCCTCAGCGCGTGCCGCGCCTGCCGGCCTCCGCGCTCGACCCCGCGACGGCGACGTGCGCGACCGTCGCCTTCGTCGCCCCGCGCACGGTCGATTTCGCGGCGCGCGTCGAGCCACGCGCGGCGATGAAGCGGTTCGCGCTCGGCGCGCAGGTCGAGCGCAGCCTCGGCGGCGTCGCCACCGTCGCGCGGTGCGGCGCCGCCAAGGCGCAGCTCGCCGAGCTCGCCGTCGAGCTGCGCGCGGCGCACGCAGCGGTCGAGCTCGTCGTCGCCGAGGGGCCCGCCACGGCGCCGCCGCCCGCGAGCATCCTCGCCGACCGCGCGGTCGGCCCCGTCGCGCGACCGGTCGATGCATCCCCGCCTCCCCTGCGCGAACCGATGGCCGCGAGGGTCGCCCGCGCCGAGGCCAGCGCGCGGCGCGCCGGTCAGGGCTCGGTGCGCATGCTCGAGCTCCAGCCCGGCGCCGACGGCTCGGGGCGCCAGGTCGTGCGCTTCGACGACGGCTGCCACCGCATCGACTTACTCGCCGAGGCTCCGCCCGATCGCCCGCTCGACCTCGACGCCGAGGCGCGCGACGCGAGCACCCAGCGCGTCCTCGCCCGCGACCGCGGCGACGCGACCGACGCGCGCCTCGAGATCTGCCTCGGCGACGCGACGCCGATCGAGATCGTCTTCGCCGGGGCGACCGCCGGCGCGGTGCACCTCATCGACGCGCGCACGCCGCTCGCGACGACGCTGCCGAGCGGCTGGGGCCCCAGGCCACGCGCGGGCTTCGCAGCGGCGCTCGCCCGGCGACGGTTCGGTGCGCCCGCTCGCGCGCCCATCGCCACGTGGACCGGCGTCGCTGGCGTCACCGCGGCGCACGCCGAGCTCGTCCCGGGTGCGTGCTACCTTGCGAGCGTGGCCGTGGCGCAGGGGGAGTCGCGCGGCCTGGCCCTCTCGGCGCACCTCGGAGCGGCGACCTTCTCGGACGCCGTCAGCGGTCCCCCCGAGGCCCTCGCGGTCGCGTTCTGCGCGACCTCTCCCGCGCCCGTCGAGCTCGACGTCGAGGCACGCGGCGGCAACGTCACCTGGGTGCTCTCGCTCTGGCAGGTCGCAGAGCGCGACCCGGGAGGTGGCTCGTGAGGCCGCGAGCGACCGGCCACGCAGCGAGCGTCGCGGCGCTGCTCGTCGCCTCGTGCCGGCCACCCATCGCGCCTGCGCCGCAGCCCTGCCCCGCGCCACCGGTGAGCGTGCGCGCCGACCCGCTCGACGGCGGTCGCTGGCTCGCGCGCGACGCCGCCCTGGCCTCCTCGCTCGGCGCGGGGCCGCTTCAGCTCATCGCCGTCGATGTGGCGACCGAGGGGGACCGCGTCGGCAG
>CAITLX010000292.1 GCA_903893335.1 uncultured delta proteobacterium
CGGGCGCCTGCCTGGCAGGCCCGACGTCGAGCTGCGGCGGCTACGTCTGCGGCGCCGATGCGTGCAACACATCCTGCACCACGGCGGCCGAGTGCGCGGCGGGCTACGTCTGCACCGACTCGGTATGCAGCGAGCCGATCGACGCGGGCGCCGACGCGTCGGTCGACGACGCGTCCGTCGATGCCTCGGGCGACGATGCGTCGATCGATGCGTCGCGCGACGTCGCCGGGTTCGACGCGATCGACCCGGGCACGCTGGCCCCCCTGCCCACCGACGACGGGTCGAGCGCTTGCGCGCTCGCGCACGGACGCTCGACCGGCGCGGGGCGCGGCTGGCTCGGCGTCGCGCTCGCGGTGCTCGCGTGGCGCCGCTCGCGCGGTCGGGTCACCGCGCGAAGCGGTCGGTCTCGCGGTGGGGTCAGCGCGCGAAGCGATCGGTCGCAGCGACCAGCGCGCGGGTGATGCCGGGCTCGCTCGCCGAGTGCCCCGCGTCGGGGACGACGACGAGGTCGGCCTCGGGCCAGGCGCGGTGCAGCGCCCACGCGCTCTCCATGGGGCACACCACGTCGTAGCGCCCCTGCACGATGATGCCGGGCAGGTGGCGGATGCGGCCCACGTCGTCGAGCAGCTGGCCGTCGCGCTCGAGGAAGCCGTGGTTCACGAAGTAGTGGCACTCGATGCGCGCGAAGGCGCGCGCGAAGGTGTCGGCGCCCGTCTTCGCGACGAGCTCGGGGTCGACCAGCAGGCGGCTGGTCGAGCCCTCCCAGGTGCTCCACGCGCGCGCGGCGGCGAGGCCGACCGCGTCGTCGTCGCCGGTGAGGCGGCGGTGGTAGGCGTGCAGCAGATCGCCGCGCTCGGCCTCGGGGATCTGCGCGAGGTAGGCCTCCCACGCGTCGGGGAACAGCGCGCCCGCGCCGCGCTGGTAGAACCAGTCGATCTCCTGCTTGCGCAAGAGGAAGATGCCGCGCAGCACCAGCTCGGTCACCACCTCGGGGTGCCTCTCGGCGTACGCGAGCGCGAGCGTGCTGCCCCACGAGCCGCCGAACAGCTGCCAGCGCTCGATGCCCAGGTGTCGGCGCACCGCCTCGGCGTCGGCCACCAGGTGCCAGGTCGTGTTGTCGACGAGCGACGCGTGCGGCGTGCTCTTGCCGCAGCCGCGCTGGTCGAACAGCACGATGCGGTAGCGCTCGGGGTCGAAGAAGCGCCGGCAGCGCGGATCGGTGCCGCCGCCGGGGCCGCCGTGCAGGAAGACGACGGGCTTGCCGGCGGGGTTGCCCGACTCCTCCCAGTAGATCTCGTGCAGGTCCGAGACGCGGAGCATGCCGGTGCGGCGGGGCTCGAGGGGGGGGTACAGGCCGTCGGTGGGGGATTTGTCGGCGTGCGGCATCGGTCGGAGGCGTCGCACGTCGGCCGCGCGGGCGTCAACCGCCCGGCCGGGCCGGCGCGCGGTCGCCGCCCCCGCGAGGCCCCGGGGCGGCTATCGTCGCGTCCCTCGATGCCCGCTCCCAGGCCCCGTCTCGCGGCGCTCGCGCTCGCGGTGATCGCGCTCGCGATCGCCCGGCCGTCGCGCGCCGCGCCCGAGCTCGAGGTGCCGGTGCTCGCGCCGAGGGCTGAGCTCGGGGAGCTCGAGGGCGCGCGCATCGATCGTGTCGAGGTCGTCGTCGAGGGGTTGCGCTGGACGCAGGTGCCAGCGGTGCGCACCGTGCGCCCCGGCGACGCTCTGAGCGAAGCGACGGCGCGCCGAGCCATGCGCGAGCTCGAGCAGACGGGGAGCTTCGCGCGCGTGACGGCCACCGCGCGCCGCGCGGCCGAGGGGGTCACGCTGCGCCTCTCGGTGCTGCCGCGGCGCATCGCGGCGAGCGTGCGGGTCGAGGCGAGCGGGCCGCTCGACGACGAGGAGATCCTGCGCGAGACGCGCCTCACGCAGGGCGGAGAGGTCACCGGCCCCGCGCTCGACGCCGCGCGCGAGCGGCTGCACGCGCTCGTCGCGGCGCGCGGCTACCCCGACGCCGAGGCGACGATCGAGGCGCGCGAGTCGGACGACCCGCACGCCGTCGCGCTCATCGTGCGCCTCGTGCCC
>CAITLX010000293.1 GCA_903893335.1 uncultured delta proteobacterium
CCAGACCGCTTTCGTCTGCGTGTACAGCTCGAGCGCCTGCTCGCCCATCTCGCGACCCCAGCCCGACTGCTTGTAGCCGCCGAACGGCGCCGCGTCGTCGAAGCCGTTCCACTGGTTGATCCACACCGTGCCCGCCTGCAGGCGGCGCGCGAAGCGGTGCGCGCGCGACACGTCGCGCGTGAACACGGCCGCCACCAGCCCGTAGACCGAGTCGTTGGCGATCGCGGCCGCCTCGTCGTCGTCCTCGGCCGTCAGCACCGCGACGACCGGCCCGAAGATCTCCTCCTGCGCGATCGTCATCGACGACGTGACGCGGTCGAACACCGTCGGCTGCAGGAAGTAGCCCTTCGCCTTCGCCCCCTCGACGTCGCGCGCGCCGCCAGCCACGACCTCGGCCCCCTCGCGCTTGCCCGCCTCGACGTAGCGCAGGATCGACTCGAGCTGCCGCGCGGAGACCTGCGCGCCCATCTGCGTCTTGGGGTCGAGCGGGTCGCCGACGCGCATCTTGCGGGCCTTGTCGGCGAGCGCCGTGACGAAGCGGTCGTGCACCGAGCGCTGCACGACGACGCGGCTCGACGCCGCGCACACCTCCCCCTTGTTCGCGAAGATGCCCCAGAAGCAGGCGTTGACCGCCGCGTCCACGTCCGCGTCGTCGAGCACGACCAGCGGCGACTTGCCGCCGAGCTCGAGCGAGAGCCTCTTCAGGTTGGTGTCGGCCGACGCGTGCACGAGCCGGCGCGCGGTGCGCGTGCTCCCCGTGAACGCGACCTTGTCCACGTCGGGGTGGCGCGCGATCGCCTCGCCCGCCGGGTCGCCATAGCCCGGAACGACGTTGACGACCCCCGCGGGCACGCCCGCCTCGTGGCAGAGGTCGGCGAGCCGCAGCGCCGTCAGCGGCGTCCACTCGCTCGGCTTGAGCACCACGGTGTTGCCGCAGGCGAGCGCGGGGGCGAGCTTCCACGCCGCCATCATCAGCGGGTAGTTCCAGGGGACGATCTGCCCGCAGACGCCGACCGGCTCGCGCAGCGTGTAGCAGAGCTGCTCGCCGCGAACGGGGATCGTCTCGCCGCGGATCTTGTTCGCCCAGCCGCCGTAGTACCGGAAGATGCTCGCCGCCGACGGCACGTCGCCGCGCACCGACTCGCGCAGCGTCTTGCCGTTGTTCAGCGTCTCGAGCAGCCCGAGCTCGGCGGCGTGCGCGTCGATGAGATCGGCCACCTTGCCGAGCAGCCTTCCGCGGTCGTCGGCGGCCATGCCGCTCCACGCCTTGCCCCGAAACGCCCGGCGGGCCGCGTCGACCGCGCGGTCCACGTCCTCGGCGCCCGCCTCGTGCACCGACGCGAGCGTCTCGCCCGTCGCGGGGTTGCCCACCTCGATCGTGCGGCCGGTCGCCGACGGCGTGCGCTCGCCGTCGATGAACAGCGGGAGGGGTGCAGCGAGCTGCGCGCGGATCGCGTCGAGGCCTTCCATGGTGCGCGCACTCTACCCGCACACCCCGCGCGGCCACCACCGGCCGAGGGGCCGGTGCCGCGTCGTCGCGCTCAGGCCCCGCGGCCGAGCAGCTTGTCGAGCTCGCCGCTCGCGATGAGCGCGTCGAGGTCGCTCGCCCCGCCGACGAGCGATCCCTTGACGAAGACCATGGGGAAGGTCGGCCAGCCGGTCCACATCTTCAGCGCGTTGCGGCGGCGCCACTCGCTGAGGTAGCCACCGTACTCGAGGTACTCGAACGCGACGCCGCGCTTGCGCAGCGCGGCGCACGCCTGCTTCGGGTGCGGGTTCTGCGCCATGCCCACGACGACGACGTCGTGCGACGCGATGGCGCGCTGCACCTCCGCGACGATGTCGGCTTGGTGCTTGGCGACCTTGTCGCGGATGGCCGGGTGCAGGTGGGCTTCGTCGAGGATGGCGCGCATGGCCGGAGGGTCTACGGCCACCGCCACCGGACGTAAAGCCGCCCCTCGGTCAGCGAGGCGGCGGACCGGCGAGCACGCTCGCGACGGCGGCGAGCGCGCGGAGATCGTGGACGTCGCGCGCGAACGCGGGGACGTCGACGCGCAGCGGGCGATCGGTGCCGCCCAGCATCGCCACGCGCAGCTCCTCGAGGTGCAGCGCGTCGAGCTCGCCGCGCCGCGCCTCGTCGGCGGCGGCTGCGAGCACGCGCGCCTCGGCCCCGGGCCCGAGGGCGAGGCCCTGCTCGGCGAGGGCCTCGGCGACCGCGTGCGCATCGGGCACCGGGCCCCCCTGCGGGTGCACGCGGTTGACCACGAAGGCGTCGCGCGGCATCCCCAGCTCGCGCAGGCGCTCGCTGAAGTAGAGCACCTCGCGGATGCTCATCGGATCGGGAGAGGTCACCAGCACGTAGGCGACGTGCGGCCCGCGCAGCGCGGCGGACACCTCGCGCGCTCGCTCGCGGAAGCCGCCGAAGAGATCGTTGAGCTCGACGACGAGCTCGGCCATCGCGCGCAGGAACCCGGCCCCCGTCAGCTTGCCGATCCCCCGCAGGATGACCGCCGTCGAGCGCGCCAGGAGGTTGAGGCTGAGCTTGCCCGAGGCCTCGAACGCCGTGAGGAACCAGCGCATGACGGCGCTGTCGAGCGCGTCGACCATGCGCTCGGGCGCGTCGAGGAAGTCGAGCGCGTTGGCCGTCGGCGGGGTGTCGAGCACGATGAGGTCCCACGCCGCGTCGCGCTCGAGGGCGTGGAGCTTCTCCATCGCCATGTACTCCTGCGTGCCCGCCAGCGAGGTGGACAGGTAGCCGTACAGGCGGTTGCCGAGGATGCGGTCGCGCGCCTCGACGCTCGACGCGTGGCGCACGACGAGCTCGTCGAAGGTGCGCTTGGTGTCGAGCATCATGACCGTGAGCGAGCCGGGCACGTGGAGCCCGGCGGCCTCGAAGCGCTCGCGCGACACCTCGTGCGCGTCGCTCGACATCGCGTCGATGCCGAGGCTCTGGGCGAGCCGCCGCGCCGGATCGATGGTCAGGCAGAGCACGCGCCGTCCGCGCTGGGCCGCCGCGAGGGCGAGCGCCGCGCTGGTCGTCGTCTTGCCCACGCCGCCGGAGCCCACGCACAGGACGATGCGGCGAGTCTCGAGGAGAGGCAGGAGCGACAAGGCGTCGGCCCGTCTAGCACAGACGGAGCGCGCCGCGAATTTGGCCGTGCGGCCGGGGGCGCGGCACGATCGCTCCCACCGCGAGGGACCCGTACCGCCATGCACCAGCCTGAACGCCGCCGGCAGCGAAGCGAGGACACCCTCGCCGCCCTGCACCTCCAGCTCACCTACATCCGTGAGGTCACCGGGCTCGAGGCGCTCGTGCTGGTCGAGTCGTCGGGCTGCTTGCTCGCCTCCGCGGGGGCGACGCCGACGTGCGACGAGCTCGCCGCCTGGGCGCCGCTGCTCGCCACGCCTACCGCCGTCGCCAACGACGCCATCGCGTCGCGCGTGGCGATGTTCGCCATCGACGTCGCCGTGCGCCCCGTCGCCGTGCTCGGCGATCAGGTGCTGCTCTGCGGCCGGGGCGACGCGGTGACGCGCGGCCCCGCGCTCGCGCGCGCGGCCCAGGGCTGCCAGCGCATCCTCGGCGTCGCCTGACCGCTCCGGCTAGCATCGGGGCTGCCGTGCCCCCTCCCCGCCCACGCTCCCTGCGGCTCGCGCCCGTCGACCCCGACGCGCCCTCGACGCACGCGCAGATCGCGGGGCTCGTCGCGCTGGTGGCCGCCGTGCCGCGCTTCTGGTTCGCGGTCTCCGAGCACCCGCCCGACCACTACCTCACGGCCGACATGGCCTGGTACGCCGCGCGCGCCCACGCCCTTCTCTCGGGCACGCCGCCCACGCGCGCCGACGCGTACATGCCCTCGGGCTACCCCGCCCTCGTCGCGCTCGTCGTGCGCGTGACCGGCGACGAGCGCGCCCTCGGCGCGGTGCAGGCCACCCTCGGCTCGCTCACCTGCGCGCTCGCCTACCTGCTCGCGCAGCGGCTCGCGGGGAAGATCTCCGCCGGCGTCGTCGCCGGCCTCGCCTGCGCCGCCTGGGTGCCGCTCGGGCTCTACACGGGCTTCGCGCTCACCGAGACCACGTTCGCTTTCCTCCTGACGCTCGCCGCGCTGCTGCTCGTGCGGGCCGAGCGGGGGCGCCTCGCCGACGCGCTCGGCGCGGGGGCGGCGCTCGGGCTGGCCGCGCTGGTGCGCACCAACGTGCTCGCGTTCGTGCCGCTCTGGCTCGTCTACCTCGCCTGGTCGCGCCCGACGGCGTGGCCCCCCCGGCGCGTCGCCGCGCTGCTCGCGGTCGCGGCGCTCCCGCTGCTCGCGGCGTCGGCGCGCAACACGCGCGCGCTCGGGCGGCTCGCGGGGCCCGCGTCCAACGGAGGCACCAACTTCTTCCTCGCGCACACCGACTACCGCGCGGTGCGCTTCCCCGAGGGGGACGCCGTGCAGGAGGTCGTGCCGGTCGGCAACGCGCTGCGCTTCGGCGCGACGTACCCGGCGACCCGCCACGCCGACGACGAGGGGTTCTTCTACCGAGAGGGGCTGCGCGCCCTCGCGGCGAGGCCGTCCCGCCTGCTCGGCGACCTCGACCACCTGGTCGAGGGGCTCGGCGTCGGCGAGCAGACGCTCTGGCCCGGGTGGCGCGAGCACGAGGGGCTGCTCCGCGCCGCCTCGCGCGCGGCGCTCCCGCTCGCGGTCGCGCCGGGCATGCTGCACCTCGCCTGGCTCGCGTGGCGGCGGCGCCTCTCGGCGCCGGGGCGCAGCGGGCGCGTCGTGCTCGGCCTCTTCGCGCTGTCGGTGTTCGCGACGCTGTACGCGTTCCTCGGTGACCCGCGCGTGCGCGTGCCCTACGACCCGATCTTCCTCGCGCTCTCCGCCGACGCCGCGGTGACCGCGCTCGCCGCGCTCGGCG
>CAITLX010000294.1 GCA_903893335.1 uncultured delta proteobacterium
GAGCTTCTTCTGGTCGTCGGGCGCGAGGTGGTCGATGGCGTGGGACGATCGGGTCATCGCGCTCGACCCCGCCAGCGACACGGCGTTCGCCGCCCGCATCGCCCCCGCGCCGCCTCCTCCCTCTCTCCTGCCCGAACCGCCCAAGCTGTTCGACGGCGAGGCGACGCTCGAGCAGGCCGCGGAGGTCGCTGCTCGGCACACGCTGCGCGATTCGATGCCAGCGCTCATCGCGTGCCGCGACGCGCGCGCGGCCGTGCGCCCCGACGTGCCGTCCGATCTGCGCGTGTCGGTCGCGATCGACTCCGACGGCCACACCACGAAGGTCGTCGTGGAGGCGGTCCGTGGGGGCGGCGAGGACCGCCCGCTCGGTCGCTGCGTTCGCAGCGTGGTGGGCGCGGTGCCCTTCTTCGGCGTGGGCGTGTCGGTCACGTTCACCGAGACGCTCTCGCTCCCGCCCGTGCAGACGACGCGCCGCACCCAGTGCAGCGTGACCTCGACCCTGCCGCTCCCGGTGAAGCGCGGCATCTGGCGCGCGCGCAACGCCAAGCACGAGCTCGACTACGCCGTCGCCGCGCGCCAATGCGAGCTGCGGACCTGGAGCGATCGGCGCGCGCTGCTCGCGGTGCTCGTCACCGACCTCTCGATCCAGGACGGCGCGGCGCTCGCCGCGCGCCTCGCGGCGAGTGGCGAGGGGGACGCTTCGGCCTTCGTCCGGCAGGAGCTGCTCCGCCGCCCGAACCTCACCGCGCTCGCCTACGCCGATCTCCGGCGCCTCTTCGTCGGGGACGAGCCCCGCCTCGACGTCGCGCTCGACAAGGCCTACCGCGCGGCGACCTCCACCCAGGATCGCATGGCGGTGCTGCGGCGCTTCCTGCGCCTCGCGCCCCACAGCCCGCTCGGCAGGCGCCTCTTGCTCGCCCTGCTCGAATCGACTGGGCAGAGCGACGCCCTGCGCGCCGAGATCGCGCACGTCCGCAGCGATCCCTTCTCGGACGCGGGCCTGCTCGCCTCGGGAGCGTCGCTGCTGCGCCGCCTCGGTGACGACGCGGAGGGGCGCCGCGCCTTCGCCGAGCTCATCGAGCGCGCGCCCCGGGACCCCTGGACGCTCGCGTATGTGGGCGACCGCCTCCGCGCCGAGGGGCTGTACGAGGACGCGCTCGCGGCCTACGAGCGGCTCGACGCGGCGATGCCCGACGACTCGGCCGTGGCGCTGCGCCTCGCGCTCGCGCACGCGGGCTCGGGCAGGCTCGACGTCGCGATCCGCCTGCTGCAGCGCTCGGCGGAGACCGGCGGTCGCGGCGACGACGGGCGCACCGGTGAGCTCGCGTCGATCCTGTCGGCGACGCTGCTCGCGGGTGCGCGTCAGGCGAGCCCCGCACCGGAGGTCGACGCGCTGCTCGCGCGGCGCCTCGCCGAGACGCCCCTGCCGGACGTCGCGAGCCTGCTGCTCGTCAGCACGCCGCCCGCCGACGACCCCGTCGAGGTGCGCGTCGCGCAGCAAGAAGGGCAGAAGGCCGACCTCGCGCCCGACCTCGACGCCTCCTCGATGGGGCTCGTCGCGGTCCGCGTCGAGCGCGGCGCCGGCGCGGCGCGTCTGCTGCTGCGTCGCACCGCGGCGCTCGCGGGCTCTCGCCCGGTGCGCGTGACGGTGCGGGCGCTCGCGCTCGCGAGCGACCGGGGCCAGAGCCGGCTCGTCACGCGCGAGGTCGACGTGGACGAGAAGGGTGTCGAGCTTCGCTGGAACGGGGAGGCGCTGCGATGAGCGACGAGACGAAGCCCGAGGCGAACGAGACCGCGAAGGGCGAGCCCGCCGCCGCGGCGGAGCCCGCCGCGCCGCACGGATGGCACGTGCCGGCGGTGCCGCGGCCGAAGCGTCGGACGTGGCCCCTGCTCGGTCCGGTGCTGACCGTGCACGGGGCGCTGCTTTGGTCGTACGTCGTCGCCGGCCAGCTCACGACCTCGTGGGAGCACGGCGTGAACCTCGACGAGGGGTGGGCCGTGGCGCTGGTCGGCGCGGCGACGCTGGTGGCGTACACGGCCGCGATGCGCGCGAGCTTCGCGGCGAGCCGCGTGCGCCCCCTGCGGCGCGTGGCGCGCGCGCTGGCCGTCCTCTTCGCGTCGCTCCTCGCGTTCGTCTTCTCGGTGGCGAGCGCGGCCGCCGCCGGCGAGGCGTCGCGGCGCAACCACGAGGTGGCCATCGCCGTCGCGCTGGCGTTCGTCGGCATGGGCGCGAGCTTCGCGGGGCCGCGCATCACGGGGGCGCCGGGC